>NZ_PTRI01000059.1:0-569 GCF_002965965.1 Escherichia sp. MOD1-EC5495 | reverse complement strand
ATCAGTGCTTCAGGTCATAAATTTGGTCTGGCTCCGCTCGGCTGCGGCTGGGTTATCTGGCGTGATGAAGAAGCACTGCCGAAAGAACTGGTGTTCAACGTTGACTATCTCGGCGGTCAAATCGGGACTTTCGCCATCAACTTCTCTCGCCCCGCCGGTCAGGTAATTGCGCAATACTATGAATTCCTGCGCCTTGGTCGCGAGGGCTACACCAAAGTACAGAACGCCTCTTACCAGGTCGCCACTTACCTGGCGGATGAAATCGCTAAACTGGGACCGTATGAATTCATCTGCACCGGTCGCCCGGACGAAGGTATTCCGGCGGTTTGTTTCAAACTGAAAGACGGCGAAGATCCGGGATACACCCTGTATGACCTCTCTGAACGTCTGCGCCTGCGCGGCTGGCAGGTTCCGGCCTTCACCCTTGGCGGTGAAGCTACCGACATTGTGGTAATGCGTATTATGTGCCGCCGTGGCTTCGAAATGGACTTCGCTGAACTGTTGCTGGAAGACTACAAAGCCTCCCTGAAATATCTCAGCGATCACCCGAAATTGCAGGGTATTGCTCA
>NZ_PTRI01000058.1:0-629 GCF_002965965.1 Escherichia sp. MOD1-EC5495 | reverse complement strand
GCCTGGAATTTATCCAGCGCATCGTGCAGCGGTTGCGGGAACTCATAGTTACCGGTGTAGGTCACGCCGAAAGTCGGCACCACGCCGATGGTATTTTCGTCGCAGGCTTCAATCATGCGTTTCGGGTCCATAAACAACTGACCCGGGCGCATAGGGATCTCGCGCAGTTCCACATCCCAGTAGCGGGCAAATTTATGCCAGCAGATTTGCACCGGCCCGCACACGAGGTTGGGTTTATCGGTCGGTTTACCTGCGGCTTCCATACGTTTGCGCCAACGCCATTTCATTGCCATCCCACCGAGCATACAGGCTTCGGAAGAACCAATGGTGTTGGTGCCAACGGCCTGACCGTTTTTCGGCGCAGGCGCGTGCCACAGGTCGGCAACCATGTTTACACAACGCAGGTCGATAGCTGCGGACTGCGGATATTCTTCTTTATCGATCCAGTTTTTGTTGATCGACAGATCCATCAGCTTATGAACATTTTCGTCGTCCCAGGTCTGGCAGAAAGTCGCCAGGTTCTGACGGGCGTTACCGTCGAGAAATAATTCATCATTGATAATCTGGAATGCGATGTCATCGCGCATTTCGTGCAGCGGAAAACGTTTAGATTCCGCGATAGTGGAAAT
>NZ_PTRI01000057.1:0-656 GCF_002965965.1 Escherichia sp. MOD1-EC5495 | reverse complement strand
GCATATTTGATCTGTAATGTGTCGGTGTAATCAAATTTAATAAGCGCGTTACTTCCACGCTTGCTGTATGACATAAGGCAGTTACCCATTTTGAGGTATCCGCTGTCACCGGGAAAAATCATCGTACCGCCATAAAGGTTGGTAAAGTCCCAGCAAATGTTTGTCCCGTTATCGTTCAGGTTAAGGCGCGCCATTGCGTTACCTGGACTGTCTATCCATTTTTTGAGGTATAGTTCGCAATACGCATCCTCAACACCTGCCGTCCTGTGAGTTGAGCGGAGTTTTCTCCCAAATATAGCTCCGCTAGTTGGCAATACTTGCTGATACCATGAAGCAGACCAGTCACCAACGGTTTCATCTTTGCTGTCTACATATGATTTTGTTGCGTAGCTTCCTTGATCGTTTTTTAATTTGCTAACGTCGGATTTTAGCGTTTTGATGTCATCAGGAATTACTGTCGATGTAGCCATTTTTCTTCCTCACATCCAGCCACGAAGTTGATGCTCAACAGCAACCACGTATTCATCGAATATTGACGGTGTTTTCACATCATTAATGATGCGCACGTTTACAAAATATTCGTCTTCCTTAACACATACCGGTTCGCCATCTTCAGTCAGTTCTCCGGTTTCTTTGTACACGTTACCTATCACGTC
>NZ_PTRI01000056.1:0-924 GCF_002965965.1 Escherichia sp. MOD1-EC5495 | reverse complement strand
GACTATCACTTATTTAAGTGATATTGGTTGTCTGGAGATTCAGGGGGCCAGTCTATACATCTTGACCATATTCTTTTCGGCGACATGCTCGGGGTAACCATCGGCGATATAATCCAGACGGTGATTATTGCCGGGCTGGTTACACTTGTTATTAGCGTAAAATGGCGGGATTTTTTGCTGTTCAGCTTTGATTATCAACAGGCGCAGGTAAGCGGTTTGCATACGAGATGTCTGCATTATGGGCTGCTGTGCATGGTCTCTCTGACCATTGTGGCGACGCTGAAAGCGGTAGGTATCATTCTCTCCATTTCTCTGCTCATTGCGCCTGGCGCCATTGCGGTACTCCTGACACAACGCTTTCATATTGCGCTCCTACTGGCGATTGGCATATCGGTAATAGTGTCAATGACTGGTGTCTGGTTGTCCTTTTTTATCGACAGTGCACCAGCTCCGACGATTGTCGTCTTATTCGCGGTTGTGTTCATCATGACGTTCACCGTTACCAGCATCAACGCACGCACAAAGGGAAACACCCATACACAGG
Source organism: Escherichia sp. MOD1-EC5495 (assembly GCF_002965965.1). Lineage (NCBI taxonomy): Bacteria > Pseudomonadati > Pseudomonadota > Gammaproteobacteria > Enterobacterales > Enterobacteriaceae > Escherichia > Escherichia sp. MOD1-EC5495. Next base: position 380 of record NZ_PTRI01000056.1, on the reverse strand, counting down.
ATTTGTCATCACCCAATTAGCACAACATCCGAGGGCAGCATCGTCCGCTGGCCCACAGAAGTCCGGAAAGTCATGGAAGGTCGTTGTTGGGAGGAGGTACAAATTCTCTCATGCAAAAAATACGTAAAATCGATAATAGCTGGAAATAATTCAATACATGCACTCTCGAAAGTGCATCAGCCAACCGCAGAACGTTATTGCATACAACGTTTCTGCGGCATAATCCCAATGATTACTCCCTGACAGGGTTCGTAGGCCACTCAATATCAGGTGCAGTTGATGTATCAACACGGTTCAGCAGCATCCGATACTTTTTCCAGGCTTACAGCAACGGGGTTTCTTCCTCCGTTGCATATACAGCTCACCTTTTTTCACCCACG
>NZ_PTRI01000055.1:0-1007 GCF_002965965.1 Escherichia sp. MOD1-EC5495 | reverse complement strand
CGCCGGACAGCACCACAGACCAGCTGCAGAACAAAACGCTCTGGTCGTCATACACCGAAATCATCGATGTGAAACAGTGCTACCCGAACACGGCACTGGTCGGCGTACAGGTGGACTCGGAGCAGTTCGGCAGCCAGCAGGTGAGTCGTAATTATCATCTTCGCGGGCGCATTCTGCAGGTGCCGTCGAACTATAACCCGCAGACGCGACAATACAGCGGTATCTGGGACGGAACGTTTAAGCCAGCATACAGCAACAACATGGCCTGGTGTCTGTGGGATATGCTGACCCATCCGCGCTACGGCATGGGAAAACGTCTTGGTGCGTCGGATGTGGATAAATGGGCGCTGTATGTCATCGGCCAGTACTGCGACCAGTCGGTGCCGGACGGCTTTGGCGGCACGGAGCCGCGCATCACCTGTAATGCCTGGCTGACCACGCAGCGTAAGGCGTGGGATGTGCTCAGTGATTTCTGCTCGGCGATGCGCTGTATGCCGGTATGGAACGGGCAGACGCTGACGTTCGTGCAGGACCGACCATCAGATAAGGTGTGGACCTATAACCGCAGTAATGTGGTGATGCCGGATGATGGCGCGCCGTTCCGCTACAGCTTCAGCGCCCTGAAGGACCGCCATAATGCCGTTGAGGTGAACTGGATTGACCCGGATAACGGCTGGGAGACGGCGACAGAGCTTGTTGAAGGGTCGTAATGTCACGAAGATGGATGCCTTTGGCTGTACCAGCCGGGGGCAGGCACACCGCGCCGGGCTGTGGCTGATTAAAACGGAACTGCTGGAGACGCAGACCGTGGATTTCAGCGTGGGTGCTGAAGGGCTTCGCCATGTACCGGGCGATGTCATTGAAATCTGCGATGATGACTATGCCGGTATCAGCACCGGTGGTCGCGTGCTGGCGGTGAACAGCCAGACCCGGACGCTGACGCTCGACCGTGAAATCACGCTGCCATCCTCCGGTACCACGCTGATAAGCCTGGTTGACGGAAGTGG
>NZ_PTRI01000054.1:0-1008 GCF_002965965.1 Escherichia sp. MOD1-EC5495 | reverse complement strand
CCGCAGCCGGAAAGAAAGCATCAGTATCGCCCGGAGATTGGCAGCTATGTGGCCAATATTCAGGCGGCAAATACCCTGTTTAATACCCGACTGCATGACCGTCTAGGGGAAACACAATACACCGACCTGCTGACTGGCGAGCAGAAAGCGACCAGTCTGTGGTTACGTAACATTGGCGGACATAACCGCTTTAAGGATCGCTCGGATGAACTGAACACCCAGAGCAACCGTTATGTTCTGCAACTTGGCGGCGATATTGCGCAATGGAGCAGTAACGCACTCGATCGCTGGCATCTCGGCCTGATGGCTGGCTATGCCAACAGTAAGAGTCACACACATTCCAACCTGACCGGGTACAACTCACGCGGGCAAATCGACGGCTACAGTGTTGGCGTGTATGGCACCTGGTACGCTAACGAAGCAGATAAAACAGGGACTTATATTGATAGCTGGTTGCTCTATAACTGGTTTGATAACACCGTCTCCGGCGAGTATCTGCCCAGTGAAAAATATCACTCTGACGGTATCACCGCCGCCATTGAAGCGGGTTATACCTTCCGTCTTGGTGAAAGCGCAGATGCCCGCACCAGCTACTGGTTGCAGCCTAAAATGCAACTGACGTGGATGGATGTGAAGGCAGACAATCATACTGAAGACAACGGCACTCTGGTTGAGGACAGCACCGAAGGTAACCTGCAAACGCGTCTGGGGGTGAAAGCGTACCTGCAAGGTCATAATGCTATTGATGCTCATAAAGCGCGTTCCTTCCAGCCTTTCGTGGAAGCCAACTGGATTTATAACTCCCGCAATTACAGCGTGAAGATGGATGGCATCAGCGATGAAATCATCGGCACGCGTAACATCGGCGAGTTAAAAGTTGGGGTGGAAGGTCAGCTTAATCCGCGTCTGCAACTGTGGGGCAACGTCGCCCAGCAGTTGGGGGACAATGGTTACAGCGATACCCAGGGAATGCTGGGCATGAAATATCTCTTTTAATGCCACTTTGCC
>NZ_PTRI01000053.1:0-1037 GCF_002965965.1 Escherichia sp. MOD1-EC5495 | reverse complement strand
AATTAGCTCAGAACTTTAGCTACAACGCCCGCGCCAACGGTACGGCCGCCTTCACGGATTGCGAAACGCAGACCATCGTCCATCGCGATCGGGTGGATCAGGGTAACAACCATTTTGATGTTGTCGCCCGGCATTACCATCTCTACGCCTTCCGGCAGTTCGATGGTACCAGTCACGTCAGTAGTACGGAAGTAGAACTGCGGACGGTAGCCTTTGAAGAACGGAGTATGACGGCCGCCTTCATCTTTGGACAGAATGTACACTTCAGATTCGAACTTGGTGTGCGGCTTGATGGTGCCCGGCTTAGCCAGTACCTGACCACGTTCGATTTCTTCACGTTTGATACCACGCAGCAGAACACCTACGTTCTCACCAGCACGGCCTTCGTCCAGCAGTTTGCGGAACATTTCAACGCCAGTACAGGTAGACTTCTGAGTCTCTTTGATACCAACGATTTCAACTTCTTCACCAACTTTGATGATACCGCGTTCTACACGACCGGTAACAACGGTACCACGACCGGAGATGGAGAATACGTCTTCGATCGGCAGCAGGAACGGCTTGTCAATCGCACGCTCTGGTTCCGGAATGTAAGAATCCAGGAAGCCAGCCAGTTCCAGGATTTTCGCTTCCCACTCTGCGTCGCCTTCCAGCGCTTTCAGAGCAGAACCACGAACGATCGGAGTGTCGTCGCCCGGGAAATCGTACTGAGACAGAAGTTCACGAACTTCCATTTCAACCAGTTCCAGCAGCTCTTCGTCATCAACCATGTCGCATTTGTTCAGGAACACGATGATGTACGGAACGCCTACCTGACGACCCAGCAGGATGTGCTCACGAGTCTGCGGCATCGGGCCGTCAGTCGCAGCAACAACCAGGATCGCGCCGTCCATCTGCGCAGCACCGGTGATCATGTTTTTAACATAGTCGGCGTGCCCCGGGCAGTCTACGTGTGCGTAGTGACGGGTCGGGGTGTCGTATTCAACGTGAGAAGTGTTGATGGTGATACCACGAGCTTTTTCTTCCGGCGCGTTATC
>NZ_PTRI01000052.1:0-1331 GCF_002965965.1 Escherichia sp. MOD1-EC5495 | reverse complement strand
TAGACTGGCCCCCTGAATCTCCAGACAACCAATATCACTTAAATAAGTGATAGTCTTAATACTAGTTTTTAGACTAGTCATTGGAGAGCAGATGATTGATGTCTTAGGACCGGAGAAACGCAGACGGCGTACTACACAGGAAAAGATCGCTATTGTTCAGCAGAGTTTTGAACCGGGAATGACGGTCTCCCTTGTTGCCCGGCAACACGGTGTGGCAGCCAGCCAGTTATTTCTCTGGCGCAAGCAATACCAGGAGGGAAGTCTTACTGCTGTGGCCGCAGGAGAGCAGGTCGTTCCTGCCTCTGAACTTGCTGCTGCCATGAAGCAGATTAAAGAACTCCAGCGCCTGCTCGGCAAAAAAACGATGGAAAATGAACTCCTTAAAGAAGCCGTTGAATACGGGCGTGCAAAAAAGTGGATAGCGCACGCGCCCTTATTGCCCGGGGATGGGGAGTAAGCTTAGTCAGCCGTTGTCTCCGGGTGTCGCGTGCGCAGTTGCACGTAATTCTCAGACGAACCGATGACTGGAAAGATGGTCGCCGCAGCCGTCACTCAGATGATACGGATGTGCTTCTCCGTATACACCATGTTATCGGAGAGCTGCCCACGTATGGTTATCGTCGGGTATGGGCGCTGCTTCGCAGACAGGCCGAACTTGATGGTATGCCTGCGATCAATGCCAAACGTGTTTACCGGATCATGCGCCAGAATGCGCTGTTGCTTGAGCGAAAAACCGCTGTACCGCCATCGAAACGGGCACATACTGGCAAAGTTGCCGTGAAAGAAAGCAATCAACGATGGTGCTCTGACGGGTTCGAGTTCCGCTGTGATAACGGAGAAAAACTGCGAGTCACGTTCGCGCTGGACTGCTGTGACCGTGAGGCACTGCACTGGGCAGTCACTACGGGCGGCTTCGACAGTGAAACAGTACAGGACGTAATGCTGGGAGCGGTGGAACGCCGCTTCGGCAACGAGCTTCCGGCGTCTCCAGTAGAGTGGCTGACGGATAATGGTTCATGCTACCGGGCTAATGAAACACGGCAGTTTGCCCGGATGTTGGGGCTTGAACCGAAGAACACGGCGGTGCGGAGTCCGGAGAGTAACGGCATAGCAGAGAGCTTCGTGAAAACGATAAAGCGTGACTACATCAGTATCATGCCTAAACCAGACGGGTTAACGGCAGCAAAGAACCTTGCAGAGGCGTTCGAGCATTATAACGAATGGCATCCGCATAGTGCACTGGGTTATCGCTCGCCACGGGAATATCTGCGGCAGCAGGCCAGTAATGGGTTAAGTGATAACAGGTGTCTGGAAATATAGGGGCAAATCCA
>NZ_PTRI01000051.1:0-1732 GCF_002965965.1 Escherichia sp. MOD1-EC5495 | reverse complement strand
ATCAGACAATCTGTGTGAGCACTTCAAAGAACGCTTCTTTAAGGTAAGGAGGTGATCCAACCGCAGGTTCCCCTACGGTTACCTTGTTACGACTTCACCCCAGTCATGAATCACAAAGTGGTAAGCGCCCTCCCGAAGGTTAAGCTACCTACTTCTTTTGCAACCCACTCCCATGGTGTGACGGGCGGTGTGTACAAGGCCCGGGAACGTATTCACCGTGGCATTCTGATCCACGATTACTAGCGATTCCGACTTCATGGAGTCGAGTTGCAGACTCCAATCCGGACTACGACGCACTTTATGAGGTCCGCTTGCTCTCGCGAGGTCGCTTCTCTTTGTATGCGCCATTGTAGCACGTGTGTAGCCCTGGTCGTAAGGGCCATGATGACTTGACGTCATCCCCACCTTCCTCCAGTTTATCACTGGCAGTCTCCTTTGAGTTCCCGGCCGGACCGCTGGCAACAAAGGATAAGGGTTGCGCTCGTTGCGGGACTTAACCCAACATTTCACAACACGAGCTGACGACAGCCATGCAGCACCTGTCTCACGGTTCCCGAAGGCACATTCTCATCTCTGAAAACTTCCGTGGATGTCAAGACCAGGTAAGGTTCTTCGCGTTGCATCGAATTAAACCACATGCTCCACCGCTTGTGCGGGCCCCCGTCAATTCATTTGAGTTTTAACCTTGCGGCCGTACTCCCCAGGCGGTCGACTTAACGCGTTAGCTCCGGAAGCCACGCCTCAAGGGCACAACCTCCAAGTCGACATCGTTTACGGCGTGGACTACCAGGGTATCTAATCCTGTTTGCTCCCCACGCTTTCGCACCTGAGCGTCAGTCTTCGTCCAGGGGGCCGCCTTCGCCACCGGTATTCCTCCAGATCTCTACGCATTTCACCGCTACACCTGGAATTCTACCCCCCTCTACGAGACTCAAGCCTGCCAGTATCAGATGCAGTTCCCAGGTTGAGCCCGGGGATTTCACATCTGACTTAACAGACCGCCTGCGTGCGCTTTACGCCCAGTAATTCCGATTAACGCTTGCACCCTCCGTATTACCGCGGCTGCTGGCACGGAGTTAGCCGGTGCTTCTTCTGCGGGTAACGTCAATGAGCAAAGGTATTAACTTTACTCCCTTCCTCCCCGCTGAAAGTACTTTACAACCCGAAGGCCTTCTTCATACACGCGGCATGGCTGCATCAGGCTTGCGCCCATTGTGCAATATTCCCCACTGCTGCCTCCCGTAGGAGTCTGGACCGTGTCTCAGTTCCAGTGTGGCTGGTCATCCTCTCAGACCAGCTAGGGATCGTCGCCTAGGTGAGCCGTTACCCCACCTACTAGCTAATCCCATCTGGGCACATCCAATGGCAAGAGGCCCGAAGGTCCCCCTCTTTGGTCTTGCGACGTTATGCGGTATTAGCTACCGTTTCCAGTAGTTATCCCCCTCCATCGGGCAGTTTCCCAGACATTACTCACCCGTCCGCCACTCGTCAGCGAATCAGCAAGCTGATCCCTGTTACCGTTCGACTTGCATGTGTTAGGCCTGCCGCCAGCGTTCAATCTGAGCCATGATCAAACTCTTCAATTTAAAAGTTTGATGCTCAAAGAATTAAACTTCGTAATGAATTACGTGTTCACTCTTGAGACTTGGTATTCATTTATCGTCCGAGGACGTTAAGAATCCGTATCTTCGAGTGCCCACACAGATTGTCTGATAAATTGTTAAAGAGCAGT
>NZ_PTRI01000050.1:0-1917 GCF_002965965.1 Escherichia sp. MOD1-EC5495 | reverse complement strand
CGGTTATCTGGCCTTTGAAAAAATCCAGGTAACCTTCCGCATCATCGCTCGCCCGGCCGACAGCCTCCACGAATGCCGATTTGCCAACGGTGTTCACACTGCGAACGTAAAAATAATAATCATGACCCGGCTTAATATTGATACTGGCAGCTATCCAGTACAGCGCCGTGCCAAGATAGCTGGCTGTGGTTTCAACCTGCCTGATATCCGCAATCCGCTTTTCCGAGAACCAGAACTCAAACTGTACCGTCGGATCATAAACGGCAAGATGCGGCGTGGCGGTTATCTGAAAATAGCCCGGCGTCAGCTCAATCTGCGACGGTGCTGCCGGAGCGGCAATCCGGAACGATACCGACGCCGGATCGCCCTGCTGCCCCCAGGCATTTGCCGCCCGGACCGTCAGTCTGTAGTTTCCCAGCGCCAGTTGCCTGAAGCGGTATGTGGTTTCCGTCGTCCGGGCCGTGCTGACCAGCCGCTCACTGCCGTCATCCGCTGCCACGGTCAGGCGAAGCATAAAGCTCACGCCCTTCACCACCTTCGGCGTATCCCAGCGCGCCAGCACCTGGTATTCCCCGCTGTCTGCGGTGACTTCGGCGGTCAGGTGCTGCACCGCTGGCGGCGTGACACCATTCACCGTGCCGCTCTGGTCGCCGTCAAAGTGCGCCCCGTTATCCACGATGGCTTCTTTTTCCGGTACATGCTGCACGGCAGTGATGGCATACGTGCCGTCATCGTTCTCACGGATACTCACACAGCGGAACAGGCGCTGGCGCAGCGTCGGCAGCTTCAGCCCCCATACGCTGTATTCGGCAACACCGTCAGGAACACGGCTCACTTTTACCTTCACGCCGTCGGTGACGGACTGAACCTCCACGCTGACCGGATTGCCACTTCCGTCAACCAGGCTTATCAGCGTGGTACCGGAGGATGGCAGCGTGATTTCACGGTCGAGCGTCAGCGTCCGGGTCTGGCTGTTCACCGCCAGCACGCGACCACCGATGCTGATACCGGCATAGTCATCATCACAGATTTCAATGACATCGCCCGGTACATGGCGAAGCCCTTCGGCACCCACGCTGAAGTCCACGGTCTGCGTTTCCAGCAGTTCCGTTTTAATCAGCCACAGCCCGGCGCGGTGCGCCTGCCCCCGGCTGGTACAGCCAAAGGCATCCATCTTCGTGACGTTACGACCGTAACGGAGAATGGCCTGCGTATCTTCAACAAGCTCTGTCGCCGTCTCCCAGCCGTTATCCGGGTCAATCCAGTTCACCTCAACGGCATTATGGCGGTCCTTCAGGGCGCTGAAGCTGTAGCGGAACGGCGCGCCATCATCCGGCATCACCACATTACTGTGGTTATAGGTCCACACCTTATCCGACGGTCGGTCCTGCACGAACGTCAGCGTCTGCCCGTTCCATACCAGCATACAGCGCATCGCCGAACAGAAATCACTGAGCACATCCCACGCCTTACGCTGTGTGGTCAGGTAAGCGTTACAGGTGATGCGCGGCTCCGTGCCACCAAAGCCATCCGGCACTGACTGATCGCAATACTGGCCGATGACATACAGCGCCCATTTGTCCACATCCGCCGCACCAAGACGTTTCCCCATGCCGTAGCGCGGGTGGGTCAGCATATCCCACAGACACCAGGCCATGTTGTTGCTGTATGCCGGTTTAAACGTCCCGTCCCAGATACCGCTGTATTGCCGCGTCTGCGGGTTATAGTTCGATGGCACCTGCAGAATGCGCCCGCGAAGATGATAATTACGGCTCACCTGCTGGCTGCCGAACTGTTCCGAGTCCACCTGCACGCCGACCAGTGCCGTGTTCGGGTAGCACTGTTTCACATCGATGATTTCAGTGTATGACGACCAGAGCGTTTTGTTCTGCAGCTGGTCTGTGGTGCTGTCCGGCG
>NZ_PTRI01000004.1:0-168052 GCF_002965965.1 Escherichia sp. MOD1-EC5495 | reverse complement strand
TGTGTAACGGCATCTGCCCCAGCAACTGTGTGTGATATTTCTCGGCCAGTTTCTCTGCACCACCAGTGCCGAAAATCGGTTCATGGTGACCACAGTTACTGCAAATATGGACGCTCATGTTCTCGACAATACCGAGCACCGGAACTTCGACTTTCTCGAACATCACAATGCCTTTTTTCGCGTCGATCAACGCGATGTCCTGCGGCGTGGTGACCACGACTGCACCGGTTACTGGAATGTTTTGCGCCAGTGTCAATTGAATGTCACCGGTGCCTGGCGGCATGTCGAGCACCAGATAGTCGAGATCCGGCCATAAGGTTTCTTGCAACATTTGCATCAGCGCCTTGCTCGCCATCGGGCCACGCCACACCATCGCGTTGTCGTCAGTGACCAGATAACCAATTGAATTGGTTGCCAGGCCATGAGACATAATCGGTGCCATGTGAGTCCCGTCCGGCGAGGTCGGACGCTGATTTTCTGCCCCCAGCATGGTTGGGATAGACGGACCATAAATGTCGGCATCCAGAATGCCGACTTTCGCGCCTTCCGCCGCCAGCGCCAGCGCCAGGTTTACTGCCGTGGAGGATTTACCCACGCCGCCTTTGCCGGAACTGACCGCGATAATGTTCTTCACGCCGTTAATTCCCGGCTGATTTTTAACGCGTTTCAGGGTGGCAATGTTATGCGACAGTTTCCAGTCGATAGCTTTTGCCCCGGTGATACGCAGCAATTCGGCGCTACATTGCTCTTTTAACTCTTCGAACGCGCTATGCCAGACGAACGGCATAACCAGCTCCACATGCAGGGTGTCGTCCATCCAGGCGACATGATGCAACGCTTTCAGCGTGGTAAGGTTATGCTTCAGGGTTGGGTGCTGAAAATTAGCCAGTGTCCCGGCGACCATTGCGCGCAAGGCTTCTGGTGATTTGGCCTGGGATTGTTCGTTCATCCCGACTCCTTATTTATATAGATAAACCATCAGCTAAATAGTTTACCTGAAGAAAATAGATAAGTACTTACTTAACATTTTCCCATTTGGTACTATCTAACCCCTTTTCACTACTAAGAAGTAATGCCTACTATGACTCAAGTCGCGAAGAAAATTCTGGTGACGTGCGCACTGCCGTACGCTAACGGCTCAATCCACCTCGGCCATATGCTGGAGCACATCCAGGCTGATGTCTGGATCCGTTACCAGCGAATGCGCGGCCACGAGGTCAACTTCATCTGCGCCGACGATGCCCACGGTACGCCGATCATGCTGAAAGCCCAGCAGCTTGGTATCACCCCGGAGCAGATGATTGGCGAAATGAGTCAGGAGCATCAGACTGATTTCGCAGGCTTTAACATCAGCTATGACAACTATCACTCAACGCACAGCGAAGAGAACCGTCAGTTGTCTGAGCTTATCTATACTCGCCTGAAAGAGAACGGTTTTATTAAAAACCGCACCATCTCTCAGCTGTACGATCCGGAAAAAGGCATGTTCCTGCCGGACCGTTTTGTGAAAGGCACCTGCCCGAAATGTAAATCCCCGGATCAATACGGCGATAACTGCGAAGTCTGCGGCGCAACATATAGCCCGACGGAACTGATCGAGCCGAAATCAGTGGTTTCTGGCGCTACGCCGGTAATGCGTGATTCCGAACACTTCTTCTTTGATCTGCCCTCTTTCAGCGAAATGTTGCAGGCATGGACCCGCAGCGGCGCGTTGCAGGAGCAGGTAGCAAACAAAATGCAGGAATGGTTTGAATCCGGCCTGCAACAGTGGGACATCTCCCGCGACGCACCGTACTTCGGTTTTGAAATTCCGAACGCGCCGGGCAAATACTTCTACGTCTGGCTGGACGCGCCAATTGGCTATATGGGTTCTTTCAAGAATCTGTGTGACAAGCGCGGCGATACCGTAAGCTTCGATGAATACTGGAAGAAAGACTCCACCGCCGAGCTGTACCACTTCATCGGTAAAGATATTGTTTACTTCCACAGCCTGTTCTGGCCAGCAATGCTGGAAGGCAGCAACTTCCGCAAGCCGACCAACCTGTTTGTTCACGGCTATGTGACAGTGAACGGCGCGAAGATGTCCAAGTCTCGCGGCACGTTCATTAAAGCCAGCACCTGGCTGAATCATTTTGACGCTGATAGCCTGCGCTACTACTACACCGCGAAGCTCTCTTCGCGCATCGATGATATCGACCTGAACCTGGAAGATTTTGTTCAGCGCGTGAATGCCGATATCGTCAACAAAGTGGTGAATCTGGCCTCCCGTAACGCTGGCTTTATCAACAAGCGTTTTGACGGCGTACTGGCAAGCGAGCTGGCTGACCCTGAACTGTACAAAACCTTTACCGATGCCGCTGAAGTTATTGGTGAAGCGTGGGAAAGCCGTGAGTTTGGTAAAGCTGTGCGCGAAATCATGGCGCTGGCTGACCTGGCTAACCGCTATGTTGACGAGCAGGCTCCGTGGGTGGTGGCGAAACAGGAAGGTCGCGATGCCGACCTGCAGGCGATTTGCTCAATGGGCATTAACCTGTTCCGCGTGCTGATGACGTACCTGAAACCGGTACTGCCGAAACTGACCGAGCGTGCGGAAGCGTTCCTGAATACGGAACTGACCTGGGATGGCATCCAGCAACCGCTGCTGGCGCACAAAGTTAATCCGTTCAAAGCACTGTATAACCGCATCGACATGAAGCAGGTTGAAGCACTGGTGGAAGCCTCTAAAGAAGAAGTGAAAGCCACTGCCGCGCCAGTTACTGGCCCGCTGGCTGATGATCCGATTCAGGAAACCATCACCTTTGACGACTTCGCCAAAGTTGACCTGCGCGTGGCGCTGATTGAAAACGCAGAGTTTGTTGAGGGTTCTGACAAACTGCTGCGCCTGACGCTGGATCTCGGCGGTGAAAAACGCAATGTCTTCTCCGGCATTCGTTCTGCTTACCCAGACCCACAGGCGCTGATTGGTCGTCACACCATTATGGTGGCTAACCTAGCACCGCGTAAAATGCGCTTCGGTATCTCCGAAGGCATGGTGATGGCCGCAGGTCCTGGCGGGAAAGATATCTTCCTGTTAAGCCCGGATGCCGGTGCTAAACCGGGTCATCAAGTGAAATAATCCCCTTCAAGGCGCTGCATCGACAGCGCCTTTTCTTTATAAATTCCTAAAGTTGTTTTCTCGCCTTTTTGTCGCTCTGTAACCTGCGCAAATGCTGTTAGCATCTGTATTAAACTGGATAAAATTACAGGGATGCAGAATGAGACACTTTATCTATCAGGACGAGAAATCACATAAATTCTGGGCGGTGGCGCAGCAGGAAAACGAACTGCATATTAGCTGGGGAAAAGTCGACACCAACGGGCAAAGCCAGGTAAAAAGCTTTGCGGATGCTGCTGCTGCGGAAAAAGCAGAGCTGAAGCTAATCGCGGAGAAAATGAAGAAGGGTTATGTGGAAGGTGACTCGGTAAATATGGTTATCCCGCCAGTCACAAAAGAAAGTACCCCTTCTGAAGTTAAAACCGCAGTTGTAAGTAAAAACAAACGGCCATGGCTTGCTGATGATGCAGCCATTGCGTTAACTGACGATATTAATCGATTTGCTTTTCCTCATCGCACCAGGCCAAGAGAAATTAATTATCTGCGCAATAAAGGTGAGGTATGGAAGCGCATTGCAGATAGCACTTATGCATATGATTTAAAAAAATACTACAGTTCTTATCCGGAAAACTGGCAGCAGGCGTTTGCCGAATTACAGTTGCGAATCCAGGATAATCTACAGACAGGTAGTGCGCAGTCTGATGCGGCATTACTCTGGCACTCCTGGAACTCTTACTCAACAGATGAACTGGTCGATGACTTAGTCGTTCGTTGTGGCCTGGAAACTACCGTTGAAATCACCCTTCTCGCTCTTCAACTTAGATATAAAACAGTAAAAGCCGCCGTCACGACCATAATTCCTCCCGATCTCGAAGCAGAATCGCTACCGAACTGGCATCAACGTCTATGTCATCATCTTTCACTCGCTTCAGAAGATGAGTGGCAACGCTGTGTAGATAAAGTACTTGCTGCTATTCCCTCGCTCTCCCCGGCACGGCAACCTTTTGCGGCGCTACTGATCCCTGAACGACCGGATATCGCCAATGCCATGGCGCTACGTTATGCAGATCAAAACGTTCCGGCGATGACCTGGTTAAGACTGGTGGTAACCGATGATACTGCTCTAACTACAGCAGAAAAATACGACTTCCCACCGTTGTATCGTGATTTTCGCGCTTATCTGGCAATGTTGTTGGCAAATAATGGGGTGCGCGGTGTAAACCGGATACTTCTTGAGTTAACGGAAGACCATTCTGACGACCCGGATTATGTTTTCAATCACATCAGTGAAACCGAAAACCTTGTCAAATGGCTATGGAAAACGAATCACCCGGATGCGATTCAAATTCTGATCCTCGGTGTAATTGGCAAGAAAAAGCACCTGGAATACTTAAGCAAAGCCTGTCAAAAACATCCTGCTGCGGCTATTGCCGCTTATGCTACTTTGTTGGCAATACATGAAGATACACAGTGGCGTAACGCACTTGTCAAACTGATTACCGCCACGCCAGAGTTGGTATGTGACGTTATTCCCTGGGTTAATGCTAAAGCGGCAGGTATCTTATCTGAATGTCGTCCGCAACCTGCGACTGAAGAATGTGAATATGCCACTGCGGATATGTTGCCAGAGCTGTTTACTTCGCCACCGTGGGTAATAAATAAGAAAAAGAATGCAGTACCCGTATTTGATTTACCGATACTTCCCGTTCCTGCCGTCACTGATATCACACCAGGAATTACAGAATTAATCAGTTATACTGACATATCCAGATTCAGTGACATCGCAAAATATCAGGCATCACAGCAAACATTTTTTACCGATCTGCCACTAATTGAAAAAGAAAGCTGGGAGACATCTTTCATTCCTTTTACACCAGAACAACAAATTCTCTGGCGACTGGGGTTTAAGGAATGGCGCAGAACCGGAGAAGAACAATACGAAAAAAAAATAATGCCACAAAGCGCAGTTGATGCCCTGTTACGTTTCGATTTCCCGGCGCTGAAAGCAGAGTTTGCGCAATACCATAACAAAGGCAGTAAATCCTGGCAGTTGTACGCTCTCTGTTTCCTACCCACTCAACATGCTATTTCTTTCCTCAATCAAATAATCAATGAAGAAGAATTCTCCGGCGAGAAAGAGATTCTGGCGATTTTTGGTGATGCGGCCATTCCTGCGTTTATGAAATGTCTGCAACGTAAGCCACAACAGTTGTGGATATTCACTCTCTTCCTGGGCGTCAGCGAATTAGCATTACAGATGGCGCAGCGATTACAGAAAACAATGTCTGCTGAAGATGCCCGAAAATGGCTGGCTAAATTCCCACGCCATGCCGCCGCCGGGCTACTTCCTGTGGCACTGGGCAAACAAGGAAAAGATCGTGATTGTGCCCGCCAGGCGCTCCGTCTGCTGGTGAAATTAAACCAGCGAGAAACGATTGAGGAAATCGCCCAAGGGTATAACCAACCTGATGTTTTAGCTGCGCTGGCAACATTGTTCGATAGCGATCCGCTGGAAGAATATCCCGCAAAAATCGCCCCTCTGCCCGGCTTTTATCAGTTCAGCTTATGGCGCAGACCACGGCTTAAAAGTAACAACCTGCCTCTGCCAGATGACGCTATGCGCCACCTCGGCACTATGTTGAGCTTTCCTCGCGACATTACCGCCTACGCTGGGCTGGATATCATTAGAGAAACCTTCACCCGCGAATCACTGGCTGAATTTGGCTGGGATCTGTATACCGCCTGGACAGAAGCTGGCGCCCCCGCAAAAGAAAACTGGGCATTTACCTCGCTGGGAATTTTAGGCAATGACGACACCGCCCGTAAATTAACCCCGCTTATCCGTGCCTGGCCGGGGGAATCCCAGCATAAACGAGCAGTTTCCGGGCTGGATGTGTTAGCCAGTATCGGTAGCGATATGGCGCTGATGTTGCTTAATGGCATTGCGCAAAAGATTAAATTCAAAGCATTGCAGGAACATGCCCGCGACAAAATCAATATGGTCGCCGAAAATCGCGGGCTGACAATGGCCGAACTGGAAGACCGACTGGCTCCCGATTTAGGACTTGATGCCCACGGCTCTCTGACACTTGATTTCGGTTCACGTCAATTCACCGTTGGTTTTGACGAAACCCTAAAACCCGTGGTTCGCGACGCAAACGGCAAAGTTCTGAAAGATTTACCTAAACCCAACCAGAGCGATGATAAAACACTGGCAACTGACGCCGTTAACCTCTTCAAACAGTTGAAAAAAGATGTACGCGCCATAGCCAGCCAGCAGATTGCTCGCCTGGAACAGGCTATGTGCCAGCGCAGACGCTGGACGGCAGAGCAGTTCCGCCTGTTCCTGGCAGAACATCCGCTGATGTGTCACTTAACCCGACGGCTGTTATGGGGAGTATATAACGATGAAAACGCCCTTATGACCTGTTTCCGCGTGGCAGAAGACAGCACTTACAGCGATGCGCAGGATGAGCTATTCACGCTGCCAGCAGGGAACATCGGTATTCCGCATGTGCTGGAAATCTCCCCTGAATCCGCCGCTGCATTCAGGCAAATTTACGCTGATTACGAACTGCTTCCCCCCTTCCAACAGCTCGACCGTTGTAGTTACCACCTTACTGACAATGAACGCAGCGCCCATGAATTGACACGCTGGAGCGGACGGCTTTGCCAGGCCGGGCGCATTGTCGGACTGGAACGCAGAGGCTGGCAACGCCTGGAAGAAAGCGGCAGCGTCTATGCAATGCGCAAATCTACCCTTTATGGCGATCTCGAACTTGAAACAGAACATTTCTCATTGATTTATGGTGAAACGGGTTATGGCGATTTACTACCTGTTGAAAGCGTAAAAATCACTTCACCAGGGGAACGCTACAGTACACAGCCCTCGCTCACGTTCTCCGCGCTTGATGCCATCACCGCCAGCGAGTTGATTAACGATATTGAATCACTGTTTGATTAAAAGGATTTAACTATGAAACCCTATATTTATCAGGACGAAAAATCACATAAATTCTGGGCGGTGGAGCAGCAGGGAAACGAGTTGCATATCAGTTGGGGTAAGGTCGGCACCACCGGGCAAAGCCAGGTAAAAAACTTTGCGGACGCTGCGGCGGCGGAAACGGCGGAGCTGAAGTTGATTGCGGAGAAAACGAAAAAGGGGTATGTGGCGGAGAACATTGTAATAACACCGTCATCAGCCCTCGCCAAAGTTACCGAAAGCTCTCAAATATCCCCTTTGCCACAAGCCAAACCAACATCTGCTGGAGCTACTCTTCCCTGGCTGGCAGACGATGCCCAAATCATTCTGCCTACAGAAGTAGCCCCAACAACTCTAAGTCATCGACGCTGACCAGGCAATCCTGTGCCACAAGAGGGTAAATTAACTCTACTTCGCACCGTCGCCGCAAATACTCATCGGCGTTTTAAAAAGATGGTCACCTTTGATTACAGCGCCTGTTCACCGGACTGGCAGCAAGCAATAGCCCGGGCTGTCGACCTTATCGACTCCCCCATTCATACCACGCTGCCGCCACAAGTTCTGGCGGTATTGGTTGCTCTGGAACAAGGTTTCAATCGTAATGATCACGAAGAGTTACTGGATCAAATTGTCCAGGAAGGTGGTCTGGAATATGCCACTGAAGTGATCATTGCGTGGCAATCCATCTGTTTTAGCTGGAATTATGACGCCAGTCTTATTACGGTCACCCCGGCTAAGACGCAGCCTGATTATCTGTCACGGTTCGCCGCAATTGAAATGCGCCTGCGTAAGCATCTGTCACTAGCAAATGATGAGGTATGGCAACGCTGCGCCGGCAAACTGATTGCTGCACTCGGAAACATGCCTGCCTGGAACCAGCCACTAGTTGCGTTATTGTTGCCAGAAAAACCAGAAGTAGCTCATGAAATTGCCAGACGACTTTGCGGGCAAAAAGGGTTATATGCACTGGAATGGCTAAAACTAGTGGTCACAGATGAGCAGGTATTGACGGAGCTGGAAAAATACCATCCTGGGCACCCAGGGCAGGTATTTGATGATTATTACTGCGGTAAAATCTGGTGTGCGACAATACTTCAGGAACAACGTGTCGCTGCGCTAGCCCGTTTCACCCCTTATGCTTCCGGCGACACATGCGGTGAAGTGTTGATGCATATCAACCATCCGCAGGCACTTACGTCGCTTATCCATGCTAGCGAGCAAGGAAAGCGTTGCCACGAACGGATGACAAAGGCTTTCGCTCGCTTTCCACATGCTGCTATGGCGGCATTAGCTGAATTGCTGGCGCAAAAAGAGGAAAAAAGCTGGCGTATGATGCTGATGACAATGCTTATCTCTCAACCAGCATTAGCAGAACGGGTAATTCCCTGGCTAACGTCACCAGCAGCTACAGTGCTGAAATCATGCCAGCAACAGCTGACACAACCCTCAAACCATGCCTGCGACGATATGCTGCCAGCCGTATTAGTCTCGCCCCCGTGGCGGGTGAAAAAGAAAAAATCTGTAATGCCGGTATTGGACTTAGCGCCATTAGCGTTGGAGTCACGCTGCACATTGACCGAGACGGCAGAAAAAGAGATTCATGCAAGGCATCGCTGGTACGCACATCAAATAGATATCGGACAAAAAGAGGATACTCAGAATTACCTGACGCGCCTGGGTTTCAATCGCTGGAATAATGATCACTATATGAAAGCGCCTGATGTTGCTGTAGAGGTCTGGCTGCGGGGAGATTATTCCGCGCTGATCAGCGAATTTAAAACCTTCTGGCACTCCTATCAACGGGAATGGCAGCTCTACATGTTAGCTGCACTGCCTATAGAAAAAACAGCGCAGGCGTGGAATGTCCTTAGTAAAGAGCCACACGTCGGCGTCGAATATGTCATGACGCACCTGCAACTCAGCGGGTTGCAGGGTTTTATTCACTCCTTTTCACGCTATCCACAGGAAGCGTTGCCTGTAGCACAATATTTTGCGGCTATCGAATTAGCGCCGCTGATTGCTCGCGCCTTCAACAAACTCAAAACCCTACGACAAGACGCCCGTACCAGGCTTCTGAAATACCCGGAACATGCCATTACCGGCCTGCTGCCAGCGGCTCTCGGCAAAGCCGGTGAAGCCCAGGATAATGCCCGCGCCGCCTTGCGTATGTTGACTGAAAATGGTCATCAGCCATTACTGGAACAAGTCGCCCTGCGTTATAACCAACCGGAAGTAACAGCCGCCATCAACGCCCTGCTGGCTCTCGATCCGCTGGATAATCACCCGACAAAAATCCCTACTCTTCCGACCTTTTATCAGCCATCGCTCTGGACACGCCCGCTATTAAAAGCAAACGCCCAATCACTACCAGATAACGCCCTCCTCCACCTCGGTGAAATGCTTCGCTTCCCTCAGGAAGAGGCACTTTATCTGGGATTATTACAGGTGAAAGATGCCTGTACCGCCGACTCACTGGCTGAATTTGCCTGGGATCTGTTTATCGCCTGGCAGACGGCTGGCGCGCCGTCGAAAGAGAGCTGGGCGTTCAGTGCGTTAGGTGTTCTCGGCAACGATGACACCGCCCGCAGACTGACGCCGCTTATCCGCGCATGGCCTGGCGAATCCCAGCATAAACGGGCCACCGTCGGACTGGATATTCTCGCCGCTATCGGCAGCGATATTGCTCTGATGCAACTTAACGGTATCGCCCAGAAGCTAAAATTCAAAGCATTGCAGGAGCGGGCAAAAGAAAAGATTGCCGACATTGCCGAGAGCCGCGAACTCACGGTCGCGGAGCTTGAAGACCGGTTAGCACCGGATCTCGGTCTGGATGATAACGGTTCGCTGCTGCTGGATTTCGGCCCACGTCAGTTCACCGTCAGCTTTGATGAAACCTTAAAACCGTTTGTGCGTGATGTTTCCGGCAGCCGCCTGAAAGACTTACCTAAACCCAATAAAAGCGATGATGAATCGCGGGCGAACGACGCGGTTAACCGCTACAAACTGCTGAAAAAAGATGCCCGTACCGTTGCCGCCCAGCAGGTAGCAAGGCTGGAATCCGCCATGTGCCTGCGCCGCCGCTGGTCAGAGGAAAACTTTCGACTCTTTCTGGTTGAACACCCACTGGTACGCCACTTAACCCGCCGCCTGATTTGGGGCGTTTATAGCGCCAACAACCAGCTACTGGCTTGCTTTCGTGTAGAGGAAGACAACAGCTACAGCACCGCTAACGATGATATCTTCACCCTGTCGGAAGGCGATATCTCTATTGGTATTCCTCACGTTCTGGAAATATCACCGACGGATGCTGCCGCCTTTGGTCAGCTTTTTGCTGACTACGAACTGCTACCACCGTTCCGCCAGCTTGACCGTAACAGTTACGCCCTGACAGAAGCTGAGCGCAATGCCAGCGAACTGACTCGCTGGACAGGCAGAAAATGCCCGAGCGGTCGGGTCATGGGGCTGGCAAATAAAGGCTGGTTGCGTGGCGAACCGCAGGATGCAGGGTGGATCGGCTGGATGATCAAACCTCTTGGTCGCTGGTCGTTAATCATGGAAATCGATGAAGGTTTTGCGGTAGGCATGTCACCAGCCGAACTCAGCGCCGACCAACTCTTAAGCAAACTGTGGCTATGGGATGGCAAAGCAGAAAGCTATGGCTGGAGGAATAACGCAACACAGGAAGCCCAGTTCTCCGTGCTCGATGACATCACCGCCAGCGAGTTAATTAATGACATTGAAGCTCTATTTGAATAAGGGAAGAACATGAGCAAGGAATTACCGTGGCTGGCGGACGATGCGCAACTGGAACTGAAATTTAAAAAAGGCAAAACGCCGCTCAGTCATCGTCGCTGGCCGGGCGAACCAGTGCCCGTTATCACTGAAAGTCTCATCCAGACATTGGGAGATGAATTACTACAACAAGCAGGCAAGAAGAAAAATATCACCTGGCATTATGATAAATGTTCACTGGAGTGGCAGTCCGCCATCCAGCAGGCAATTAATTTGATTGGCGAGCATAAACCGTCAATCCCAGCCTTTACAATGGCGGCTCTGATCTGTATCGAGAAAAATGATAGCCAGCAGTTACTTGATGAAATCGTGCAAAAATATGGGCTGGAATATGCAACGGATGTGGTGATAGCGCGTCAGTTCATTGCACTGAATTATCATGCTGATCCATCAACTGTGTATTTAATGACACCTAACGAAGATACAGGCTATGGCTATCGCTCAGAGACTTATAGCAATTTCGATTTTCGTCTGCGTAAACATCTTTCACTGGCGGAGGAAAACTGCTGGCAGCGTTGCGCCGACAAACTCATTGCTGCACTGCCAGAGATCCCCACAGTTCGCCGCCCTTTTATTGCGCTGATGCTTCCGGAAAAACCAGATATAGCGAATGAGCTTGCCAGCCTTGAAAGCCCATCAACAAGTTTTCACTCAAAGGAGTGGTTAAAGGTCGTTGCTACTGATAATACGGCGGTAAAAAAACTCGAACGATACTGGAGCCTGGACGTATTTAGCGATCGCGAAGCCAGCTACATGTCGCATGAAAACCACTTCGGTTACCCTGCCTGTGCCGCCCTTTTACGCGAACAAGGGTTAGCTGCCGTGCCACGTCTGGCAATGTATGCTCATAAAGACGGCTGCGGCAGTCTGCTGGTACAAATAAACCACCCGCTGGTCATCCGCATCTTGTTACTGGTGGCTGATAAAAACAAACCCAGCCTGCAACGTGTTGCTAAATACAGTAAAAATTTCCCCCATTCGACACTCACCGCACTGGCTGAACTGCTGGCGTTAAAAGAACCACCTGCTCGTCCTGGTTATCCAGTCATTGAAGACAAAAAACTGCCTGCACAGCAAAAAGCACGTGATGAATACTGGCGCACGCTGTTACAAACGTTGATGGCATCGCAGCCACAACTGGCAGAAGACATAGGTCCATGGTTAAGTGCTCAAGCCCAGGCCGTGCTGAATAGTTATTTATCGGCACCGCCGAAACCTGCTTTCGAGAGTACTCATAGCAACGACCTGCCAGAAATACTTGTTTCTCCACCGTGGCGAGGTAAGAAAAAAACGGCATTGCTGCGCCTTGATTTAGCGCCTCTCAAATTAGCTCCCAAAGCCCGCTGGCAACCAGGCGAACGAGAGAGGCTTGCCGCCACAGAGTCTGCCCGTTATTTCAGCACGGGATCTTTTGCGGAACGCATGGAAAGAAAAAGTGGTCGCGTTGTACTACAGGAGCTAGGTTTTGGGGATGATGTATGGCTGTTCCGAAATTATATACTGCCCGGCAAACTGGATGCGGCGCGCAAATCATTAGTGGTTCAGTGGCATTACTACCAGGGCAGAGTCGAGGAAATCAACAATGGCTGGCATTCTCCGGAAGCAAAATCAGCAGAACAGGCGCTTCGTAACGGCGACGTTGAAGCGTTAATTAACGCCTGGGAAAATGACAGCTACTCGCGTTATCGTCCTGAAAAGAGTGTCTGGAATCTGTATTTATTGGCACAGCTTCCGCGTGAGATGGCAGTGGCTTTCTGGCTGCGTATCAATGAGAAAAAACATCTGTTCGCGGGTGAAGACTATTTTCTCAGCATCCTCGGTTTGGATGCATTACCCGGTTTGTTGCTGGCTTTTTCACATCGTCCGAAAGAAACATTTCCGTTAACTTTAAATTTCGGCACAACCGAACTGGCGCTACCCGTCGCCCGCATCTGGCACCGTTTTGCCACTCAGCGTGATCTGGCACGCCTGTGGATTTTACAATGGCCAGAACATACAGCTACCGCACTTATTCCTCTCGTCTTTACTAAGCCTGGCGACAACCGCGAAGCCGCATTACTTGCCCTGCGTTTACTGTATGAACAGGGACATGGCGAATTATTGCAAACCGTGGCGAACCGCTGGCAGCGTGCTGATGTGTGGCCTGCCCTGGAGCAATTGCTTATACAGAACCCACTAGAAATTTACCCGCCGCGCATTCCGAAAGCCCCCGATTTCTGGCATCCGACAATGTGGCACAAGCCACGGCTTATCAATAATAATCAGCCTGTTACCGATGATGCTCTGGAAATTATTGGCGAAATGCTGCGCTTTATCCAGGGTGGGCGTTTTTATAGCGGACTGGAACAATTGAAAACGTTCTGCCAGGCGCAAACGCTGGCCGCTTTTGCCTGGGATCTGTTTACCGCCTGGCAACAAGCTGGCGCCCCCGCAAAAGACAACTGGGCATTTCTGGCGTTAAGTCTCTTTGGCGATGAAAGCACGGCACGGGATCTGACAACGCAGATCCTCGCCTGGCCGCAGGAAGGCAAATCAGCCCGGGCTGTCAGTGGCCTGAATATACTTACCCTGATGAATAATGATATGGCGCTGATACAACTGCACCATATCTCGCAACGCGCGAAATCGCGCCCCTTACGTGATAACGCGGCGGAATATCTCCAGTTGGTCGCAGAAAATCGCGGACTAAGCCAGGAAGAGTTAGCGGACAGATTAGTCCCAACACTGGGCCTTGATGATCCACAGGCGCTTATCTTCGATTTTGGTTCACGACAGTTTAGCGTTCGTTTCGATGAAAACCTCACCCCGGTGATCTACGATCAGCAAAACGTGCGCCAGAAAAGTGTTCCCCGGCTGCGAGCCGATGACGATCAACGTAAAGCGCCTGAAGCACTGGCTCGCCTGAAAGGATTGAGAAAAGACGCTACTCAGATCAGCAAAGATCTACTGCCGCGTCTGGAATCGGCACTGCGCACCGCCCGACGCTGGTCGCTGGCAGATTTTTACTCTCTGTTTGTTAAACATCCTTTTACCCGACTGGTTGCCCAGCGACTGATATGGGGCATTTATCCGGCAAATGAACCACGTCGTTTACTTAATGCATTTCGCGTGGCGGCAGAAGGGGAATTCTGTAATGCCCAGGACGATGTTATTGATCTACCTCCAGATTGCCTGATTGGCATTGCGCACCCGTTAGAAATGCCAACAGAAATGCGTAGTGAATTTGAACAACTTTTTGCCGATTACGAGATTATTCCGCCATTTCGTCAACTGGCGCGACGCACGGTACTTCTCACGCCAGATGAAGCAGCAAACAATAGCCTGAACCGCTGGCAGGGGAAGTCAGCCACCGTTGGGCAACTGATGGGGATGCGTTACAAGGGCTGGGCATCAGGGTATGAAGACGAATTTGTCTATGGCTTAGGTGAGTATCGTCTGGTGCTTAAGTTTTCACCCGGTTTTCACCACTACAATGTTGATAGCAAGGCGTTGATGAGTTTCAGTTCTCTTAAAGTGTATCGTGACAATCAATCTGTCACTTTTGCAGAACTCGATGTATTTGATTTGAGTGAAGCCTTAAGTACGCCGGACATCATTTTTCACTAACGCACTGCGGGTAGTAACAAAACTGCCCGCTGTCTGACAACTGAGAAAATCCATGATCGTGCAAAGTGAACTGGTCTCTATTTACGACTATCAGGTCATTGATCCTGAAGAACCCTTTTCCTTCCGACTTGAAATACATAAATATGCCCAATTATTTACTGGAACGGTCTACCGACTGGAACGCTTCCGGTTGCATCCAACATTTAATCAATTTGATCGAGATGATAGCGACCCGCTAATAAATGATGCTTTGATTTATATAAGAGATGAATTTATTGATGAGAGAATATTAAGAGGTGAATCACCAGAAACTGTAATAGCAATTTTTAATCGTGAACTACATAATATATTCAGTCAACAAATAGAATTATAATTTATTAAAGGGGGAAGAGGTATTCCCCCTTAGATGCGTTTCAATTTGCTAATTACTTCAACAAATCAATCAACCGTAACAGAGCCACTAACAGCTCCAGTACAGCAATGAGCACGGTTAACTTTCGTGTCAGCGTGTCCATTCGCTCTCCTTATTAAGGAGCGCAACACCAGCACCTTACCCTTACGCTGCCTGTCGATGCCGGTTTACGTATGTTGGTACGAAACGTTGCTCTCCGGATCAGGGCACCGCCTGCGGCACCACCCGTCCGGCAGCCAGGACTTGAAATTGGCCCGATCCAGAACAACCTCCCAACAGACAGGATTATAAATCTCACTTGCTGAATTGCAATGGAGCGTAGGTATGGTTATAATTCATTCGGTGGTACGAAATGTTGCACAATCAGTAAGTTAACATCAAAGTTGTAAATAAAAAAACCTGCCTCACCAGCAGGTTTTTTTATTTACTGTGATCTACTTTCCAGATATTTTCCACTCAAACAGTTAATGCGCCAAACATTTATTGCGCGTAGAATATCGTTTATTTTATTAATACATTTCAGGGATGAATATATGTCACCGCAGAATAATCATCTGCAGCGTCCGCCTGCCGCTGTGTTATATGCCTATGAACTGGCAAAATTAAAACAAAATGATCGCGCGCCCCGCCCTCCCGGCTGGCAGTTAAGTTTGCCTGCAGCCCGTGCTTTTATTCTTGGCGATGAGGCGCAAAACATCAGCCGTAAAGTCGTAATCAGCCCTTCTGCTATCGAACGCATGTTAGTGACTCTTGCCACCGGGCGCGGTTTAATACTGGTTGGGGAGCCGGGTACGGCAAAATCTCTCCTTTCTGAATTGCTCGCAACAGCCATTAGCGGCGATGCCGGTTTAACCATTCAGGGCGGCGCATCAACCACCGAAGACCAAATCAAATACGGCTGGAACTACGCTCTGCTAATCAACCATGGTCCGTCAACAGAAGCTCTTGTCCCGGCTCCGCTCTACCAGGGGATGCGTGATGGCAAAATCGTCCGTTTTGAAGAGATAACGCGTACACCGCTGGAAGTACAAGACTGTCTGTTAGGTATGCTTTCTGATCGAGTGATGACGGTTCCGGAACTTACCGGTGAAGCAAGTCAACTCTACGCCCGTGCAGGCTTTAACATTATTGCCACCGCCAATACCCGCGATCGCGGCGTCAATGAAATGAGCGCGGCGCTAAAGCGTCGCTTCGATTTTGAAACCGTCTTTCCGATTATGGATTTCGCCCAGGAACTGGAACTGGTCGCCAGTGCTTCGGCGCGTTTGCTGGCTCATAGTGGCATTCCGCACAAAGTACCTGACGCGGTACTGGAATTACTGGTACGTACCTTCCGCGATCTGCGTGCCAACGGCGAAAAGAAAACGTCAATGGATACCCTGACGGCCATTATGTCTACCGCTGAAGCCGTTAACGTGGCACACGCCGTGGGCGTCCGCTCCTGGTTTTTAGCGAATCGCGCGGGAGAGCCTGCCGATCTGGTGGACTGTATTGCTGGCACCATCGTCAAAGATAACGAAGAAGATCGCGCTCGGCTGCGCCGTTACTTTGAACAGCGTGTTGCCACGTATAAAGAAGCTCACTGGCAGGCTTATTATCAAGCTCGCCACCGTCTGCCGTGAGGGAAGTTGTATGAGCGAGCCGTTAATTGTCGGCATCCGGCATCATAGCCCGGCCTGTGCCCGGCTGGTGAAATCGCTAATCGAAAGTAAGCAACCACGATACGTGTTGATTGAAGGTCCAGCCGATTTTAATGACCGGGTAGATGAATTGTTTTTAGCCCACCAGCTTCCTGTTGCCATATACAGTTATTCTCAATATCAGGACAGTAAGGCCACGGGGCGCGGTGCCTGGACCCCGTTTGCCGAATTTTCCCCGGAGTGGCAGGCATTGCACGCTGCGCGTCGCATTCAGGCGCAAACGTACTTTATCGATTTGCCTTGCTGGGCGCAAAGTGAAGAAGATGACGATGAATCGGCTGCGGCTGATGGCGGTCTGGCCTTACTGTTACGCGCTACCCGCATGGATAACAGCGACACGCTGTGGGATCCTGTTCGAAGATGAAAGCCAGCAAGCTGTGCTGCCATCATCACTGGCTCACTATTTTGAACAACTACGGGGAGAAACCCCTGCTGATGCTCTCAACTGCCAGCGTGAAACCTTTATGGCTCGCTGGATTGCATGGGCTATGCGGCAAAACAATGGCAATGTGTTAGTCGTCTGCGGCGGCTGGCACGCCCCGGCGCTGGCAAAAAGATGGCGCGAATGCTTGCAGGAAAGTCAAAAACCAGAATTACCATCGCTGCCAGAAGCTGTTACTGGTTGTTATCTCACACCATACAGTGAAAAACGTCTTGATGTGCTGGCGGGATACCTTTCAGGAATGCCAGCTCCGGTCTGGCAAAACTGGTGCTGGAAATTTGGTTTGCAACGCGCCGGAGAGCTGTTACTGAAAACGATTCTAACCCGTTTACGCCAGCACCACTTACCTGCCTCCACCGCCGATATGGCTGCCGCCCATCTGCATTCGATGGCTCTGGCACAACTGCGCGGTCATACTCTGCCGCTACGTACTGACTGGCTGGATGCATTAGCGGGCTCGCTTATCAAAGAAGCATTAAACGCGCCGCTACCGTGGAGCTATCGCGGAGTCATTCACCCGGATACCGATCCCATTTTGCTGACGCTGATTGATGTCCTGGCAGGGGATGGATTTGGCAAACTTGCCCCTTCCACGCCTCTGCCTCCTCTACCAAAAGATGTAACGTCCGAACTGGAACGTACCGAAATCACCCTACCATCCGACCTGGCGTTGAATCGCTTTACCCCCGGCGGCGTGGCACAAAGTCAAGTGCTGCATCGGCTGGCAATCCTCGAACTCCCCGGCATCACACGTCAACACGGAAGTACACTGACGCTTGCGGGTAACGGCGAAGAACAGTGGAAATTAACTCAACCACTTAGCCAACATGCCGCATTGATTGAAGCAGCCTGCTTTGGCGCCACACTTCAGGAAGCTGCACGTAACAAATTAGAAGCAGACATGCTGGATGCAGGAGGAATTAGCAGCATCACTGCATGTCTGAGTCAGGCAGCATTAGCCGGTCTGGCGAACTTTAGTGAGCTGTTACTGGAACAACTCGCGTTGCTCATCGCCCAGGAAAATCAGTTTGCTGAGATGGGCCAGGCGCTGGAGGTGCTTTACGCCTTGTGGCGGCTGGATGAAATCAGCGGTATGCAAGGCTCACAGATATTACAAACAACGTTATGTGCGGCCATCGATCGCACGCTATGGCTATGTGAATCCAACGGCAGACCGGACGAAAAAGAATTTCACACCCATTTGCATAGCTGGCGAGCGTTGTGTCATATCCTGCGCGACCTTCATAGCGGCATTCAACTGCCGGGCGTCTCGCTTTCCGCCGCTCTGGCATTACTGGAACGCCGCAGCCAGAGCACTCATGCAACGGCGCTGGATCGCGGCGCGGCTCTTGGCGCACTGATGCGTCTGGAACATTCCAACGCCAGTGCCGAAGCGGCGCTTACGATGCTAACGCAATTGTCTCCGGCACAGTCAGGCGAGGCGCTGCACGGTTTGCTGGCATTAGCTCGTCATCAACTGGCCTGTCAGCCTGCATTCATCGCCGGTTTCAGCCGTCATTTAAATCAACTGAGTGACGCCGATTTTATTAACGCCCTGCCCGATTTGCGCGCGGCGATGGCCTGGCTACCACCACGAGAACGCGGGACGCTGGCGCATCAGGTGCTTGAACATTATCAACTGGCGCAACTTCCTGTTTCGGCGCTGCAAATGCCGTTGCATTGCCCACCGCAAGCTATTGCACATCATCAACAACTCGAACAGCAGGCACTGGCATCGCTGCAACACTGGGGAGTTTTCCATGTCTGAACTGAACGATCTTCTGACTACCCGTGAGCTACAACGCTGGCGATTGATTCTTGGCGAAGCGGCAGAAACTACCCTTGGTGCTCTGGATGGCAATGCCCGGCAGATAGACCACGCGCTGGAGTGGCTGTATGGGCGCGATCCCGAACGTATCCAGCGTGGTGAACGATCCGGTGGATTAGGTAGCTCAAATCTCACCACGCCAGAATGGATCAATAGTATTCATACGCTCTTTCCGCAACAGGTCATTGAGCGGCTGGAAAGTGACGCGGTGCTGCGCTACGGCATTGAAGATGTGGTGACAAATCTTGAGGTGCTGGAACGTATGCAGCCCTCTGAAAGCCTGTTACGCGCCGTTTTGCACACTAAACATTTGATGAATCCGGACGTGCTGGCCGCCGCTCGCCGGATAGTGCGCCAGGTGGTGGAAGAAATTATGGCGCGACTGGCGAAGGAAGTTCGTCAGGCTTTTTCTGGTGTACGTGACCGCCGCCGCCGCTCGCACATTCCCCTGGCGCGTAATTTCGATTTCAAAAGTACTCTGCGCGCCAACCTGCAACACTGGCATCCGCAACACGGCAAGTTGTATATCGAATCGCCCCGCTTTAACAGCCGAATTAAGCGCCATAGCGAACAATGGCAACTGGTTTTACTGGTTGATCAAAGTGGATCAATGGTGGATTCGGTGATCCACTCGGCAGTGATGGCGGCCTGTCTATGGCAACTACCCGGTATCCGCACACATCTGGTCGCTTTTGACACCAGCGTGGTCGATCTCACGGCAGACGTTGCCGATCCGGTGGAGTTATTAATGAAAGTACAGTTAGGCGGCGGAACGCACATCGCCAGTGCGATGGAATATGCCCGTCAACTTATTGAACAGCCGGGTAAAAGTGTAATTATTCTGGTGAGCGATTTTTATGAGGGAGGAGCATCATCATCACTCATCCACCAGGTGAAACAATGTGTTCAAAGCGGCATCAAAGTGCTGGGACTGGCGGCGCTCGATAGCACAGCAACGCCCTGTTATGACCGTGATATGGCCCAGGCGCTGGTTAATGTCGGTGCACAAATTGCTGCAATGACGCCGGGCGAACTGGCGTCATGGCTGGCGGAGAATCTTCAGTCATGAATGCACTACACCCGGAATTATTAGAACTGACGCCACAAGCCCTGACGGCGTTAAGCAATGCTGGTTTTGTTAAGCGCAGCCTTAAGGAGCTGGAAAATGGCAATATCCCGCAAATCAGCCATGAAAACGGCACGCTGATCGCCACATTTAGTGACGGTACACGCAGCCAACTGGCAGGCGGTCAGGCGCTGAAGGAGGCTCAGTGTAGCTGCGGAGCCATCGGTATGTGCCGCCATCGCGTGATGCTGGTGTTAAGTTATCAGCGACTTTGTGCTACCTCTCAGCCCACGGAAAAAGAAGAGGAATGGAACCCGGCAATCTGGCTGGAAGAACTGACTACCCTGCCCACTGCCACGCACAAACGCGCTCAATCCCTGGTCGCCAAAGGTATCACCATTGAACTGTTCTGCGCGCCAGGCGAAATTCCCTCTGCCCGCTTACCGATGAGCGATGTGCGTTTTTATTCCCGCAGCAGCATTCGTTTCGCCCGTTGTGATTGCATTGAAGGAACGCTGTGCGAACACGTAGTACTGGCAGTGCAGGCATTTGCCCAGGCCAAAACGCAGCAGGCAGAATTTACCCATTTAATCTGGCAGATGCGCAGCGAACACGTCGCCTCGAACGACGATCCATTTGCCAGCGACGAAGGCAAAACATGTCGTCAATATGTCCAACAATTAAGCCAGGCATTATGGCTGGGCGGCATCAGCCAGCCGTTACTCCACTACGAGGCAGCATTCAGCCGCGCACAGCAAGCGGCGGAACGCTGCAACTGGCGATGGGTTAGTGAATCGCTACGGCAACTGCGCGCCAGTATTGATGCCTCCCACGCCCGCGCCAGTCACTATCATGCCGGAGAATGCTTACATCAGCTTGCGGCATTAAACAGTCGATTGAACTGTGCACAAGAGATGGCACGACGCGACGGTGTTAGTGAAGTCCCGCCCATGCCCTGGCGCACGGTCGTTGGTGCAGGCATTGCCGGAGAAGCAAAGCTTGATCATCTGCGGCTGGTATCGTTAGGTATGCGTTGCTGGCAGGACTTCCAACAGTATGGTTTACGGATCTGGTTTAGCGACCCCGACACTGGCAGTATTTTGCATCTGTCACGCAGTTGGTCGAGAAGTGAACAAGAAAAGGCGCCAGCAGCTACGCGTCGGCTGTTTACCTTTCAGGCTGCCGCGCTGGCGGGTGGGCAAATTGTTTCACAAGCTGCACGTCGGAGCGCCGAAGGCGAACTGTTATTAGGTACGCGCAACCGCTTAAGTAGCGTTGTGCCACTGTCACCTGATGCCTGGCAAATGCTGGGGGCACCGTTACGCCAGCCAGGCATTGTGGCTCTGCGGGAATACCTATGCCAGCGTCCACCAGCCTGCATACGACCTCTTAACCAGGTGGATAATTTATTTATTCTGCCAGTGGCGGAATGTCTATCCCTTGGCTGGGATAGCAGCCGCCAGACGCTGGATGCGCAGGTAATCAGTGGCGAAGGCGAAGATAACGTGCTGACGTTATCACTGCCAGCTTCAACCAGTGCGCCCTTTGCAGTTGAACGTATGGCGTCCCTTTTACAACAGCAGGATGATCCTGTATGTCTGGTTTCTGGTTTTGTCAGTTTTGTTGAGGGGCAATTGACGCTGGAGCCACAGGTGATGATGACGCAAACTCGCGCCTGGGCGCTGGATGCAGAAACTGCGCCTGTGGCACCGCTACCTTCCGCCAGCGTTCTTCCTGTACCGTCCACCGCTCATCAGGTGCTGATGCGCTGCCAGGCGTTGCTTATTCAGCTACTCCATAACGGCTGGCGCTATCAGCAACAGAGCGCCATTAGTCAGGCTGATTTGCTGGCGAACGAACTCACCGTAATCGGTTTTTATCGGCTGGCGCATGTGTTGAAGCAATTGCGCAATTCGGAAGGCGAGACACTGGCAGAAGTATTGAATAACTGTGTTTTACTCTGCGAACAGTTGTTGCTGATGCTTGAGCAACAAGGAGGAAAAAATGCTTTTTATTAAGAGATCTACTCCATTTCCGGACTGCTCAAGACGAGGTATAAAGAATATTCTATAGCGCCCTGGTGAGAGTCACCAGTTTTCTGATCTTGATAAAATGGAGTTTTACATGAAGGCTTTCAACAAACTGTTTTCCCTCGTTGTTGCATCTGTTCTGGTTTTCTCTCTCGCTGGCTGTGGTGATAAAGAAGAATCAAAGAAATTTAGTGCCAATCTGAACGGTACTGAAATTGCCATTACCTATGTCTACAAAGGCGACAAGGTGCTTAAGCAATCTTCAGAAACCAAAATTCAGTTTGCAACCATCGGTGCGGCTAACAAAGAAGAGGCAGCTAAAAAGCTTGAGCCGTTAAGTGCAAAATATAAAAACATTACTGGCGTTGAAGAAAAATTAACCTTTACTGATAATTACGCGCAGGAAAACGTGACTATCGATATGGAAAAAGTTGATTTTAAAGCCCTGCAGGGTATTTCCGGCATTAACATTTCTGCTGACGATGCCAAAAAAGGCATCACTATGGCGCAAATGGAACTGGTGATGAAAGCCGCTGGCTTTAAAGAAGTGAAATAATCTGCCGGAGGCCATGCTCTCTGCATGGCCTCCAGACCTGTCTTAGTTTTTCTTCACATGCTGGCGCGCCGCCAGTCCACGCAGAAAATAACGCAAGAATTGATCGCCGCATTCGCGGAAGTTTTTATGCTCCGGCGCACGCATCATCGCAGTAATTTCCGGCATAGAAACGCGGAACTGCTGTTCGGTGAGGATCGCCAGAATGTCATCGGTTTTCAGTGAAAACGCGATGCGCAATTTTTTCAGCACAATATTGTTATTAATACGACGTTCCGGCTCCAGTGCCGGTGCAGATTCATCCCTGCCGCGTTTTTCGTAAATCAGGCCATTCAGGAATGAGGACAAAATAATGTCCGGACAACGTTGAAAACCTTCTTCATCTTCTTTACGCAACCAGATGGCAATCTGTTCGGCAGTGGCTTCGACATTGCCCAGCGCCAGAATGCGCACCAGGTCGTTATTATTGGCTTTTAAAATGTAGCGCACGCTGCGCAGAATATCGTTACTTAGCATGAGGCCTTCAGGTGTTGATGAGGCAAAAAGCCATTTTAGCAGTCTTTTAAAGGCCAATCGCCTCTTTTAAGCTTTTCAGATAACGGCGGCTGACCGGCACGGTTAAGCCATTACGTAAAATTAACTCGGCCTGGCCATTATCTTCCAGGCGAATCTCCTGCAAATGCGCGAGGTTAACCAGATACTGACGATGACAACGCAGTAGCGGTGTACGACTCTCCAGAGTGCGCAAAGTCAGTTCGGTAAAACCTTCTTTCCCTTCGTGACTGGTGACATAAACACCGCTCATCCGACTGCTGACAAACGCCACATCTTTCATTTGCAGCAAATAAATCCGACTATGCCCCGTACAAGGAATAAATTTCAGCGCCTGCTGATTTTCCGGTAACAGCGAAACATCCTGCTTGCTCCGCTCCTGACGCAAACGCGCCAGCGTTTTCGCCAGTCGCGCTTCATCAATTGGCTTCAGGAGATAATCAAAGGCATGCTCTTCAAAGGCTTTAATGGCGTATTCGTCAAACGCGGTGAGAAAAACGATATACGGACGATGTTCCGGGTCGAGCATCCCCACCATTTCCAGACCGCTGATGCGCGGCATCTGGATGTCGAGAAACAGCACGTCCGGGCGCAGTTTATGCACCGCGCCGATCCCTTCCACGGCGTTTGAGCACTCGCCGACAATTTCAATATCGCTCTGTTCTTGCAAAAATACGCGCAGGTTCTCCCGTGCTAACGGTTCATCATCGACAATTAAGACTTTAATCATGCCTCGTCCCTCCATGGCAGTCGTAACGTTATTCGGGTGTAACTATCAGGCTCACAGGCGACGCTTATCCCATAGTCATCGCCAAAACGCTCACGTAAACGCTTATCCACCAGATTCATCCCCAGCCCGCTGGCATTAGTTGCCGGTTGATACAAACCGGCATTGTCTTCGATCTCCAGCATTAAATGTTGCCCTTCACGCCTTGCGCTAATTGCCACTCGCCCTGTATCCAGGAGTTGTGATGTTCCATGTTTAATAGCGTTTTCCACTATTGGTTGCAGGGTAAACGCGGGCAACTGCTGCCGGGATAATTCATCTGGAATAGAAATGTTGACCTGCAATCGCGACTGGAAGCGCGCCTTTTCAATTTGCAGATAAGCATTCACATGTTCAATCTCGTCGGCGAGAGTAACAAACTCCGAAGGCCGCTTTAAGTTTTTGCGGAAAAAAGTGGAAAGATACTGCACCAACTGGCTGGCCTGTTCGCTGTCGCGGCGGATAACAGCTTTAATGGTGTTAAGCGCATTGAACAGGAAATGGGGATTCACCTGGGCGTGAAGCAGTTTAATTTCTGACTGGGTTAGCATGGCTTTTTGCCGCTCATATTGCCCGGCGAGGATCTGCGCCGAAAGCAGTTGCGCAATCCCCTCGCCCAGCGTGCGGTTGATTGAACTGAATAAACGGTTTTTGGCTTCATACAATTTGATGGTGCCCATCACCCGCTGATTTTCCCCACGCAATGGAATCACCAGCGTCGAACCCAGTTTGCATTGCGGATGCAAAGAGCAACGGTAAGGCACTTCGTTGCCATCGGCGTAGACCACTTCGCCGGTTTCAATCGCTTTTAAGGTGTAGGTCGAGGAAATCGGTTTGCCTGGCAAATGATGGTCGTCACCGATCCCGGTAAAGGCCAGCAATTTCTCGCGATCGGTAATGGCTACAGCACCAATATCCAGTTCCTGATATAGCACCTGTGCCACTTTCATGCTGTTCACTTCGTTAAAGCCCTGGCGCAAAATGCCTTCCGTCGAGGCTGCGACTTTCAACGCGGTAGCGGAAAAAGCCGAAGTGTATTTTTCAAACATCGCGCGTTTATCAAGCAATATACGCATAAACAGCGCCGCGCCGACGGTATTGGTGACCATCATTGGCGCAGCAATATTACTCACCAGACGCACCGCATCTTCATAAGGTCGGGCGATCGCCAGGATGATCAACATTTGCACCATTTCAGCAACGAACGTGACGGCACCTGCGGTAATGGGGTTAAAGACTTTATCAGTGCGCCCGCGTCGGATCAGGATGCTGTGTACCAGGCCGCCGAGCAATCCTTCGACGATAGTCGAGATCATGCAACTTAGCGCGGTCATCCCCCCCATTGAGTATCGATGTAACCCGCCGGTCAGACCAACCAGACCACCCACCACCGGGCCGCCGAGTAAGCCTCCCATCACCGCGCCAATCGCCCGCGTATTAGCAATCGAATCGTCGATATGCAACCCGAACCAGGTGCCCATGATGCAGAAGATGGAAAAAACGATGTAGCAGAGAAATTTATGCGGCAGACGAACCGTGACCTGCATTAATGGTATGAATAATGGCGTTTTACTCATTAACCATGCAATGACTAAAAAAACGCACATCTGCTGAAGCAGCAGCAACACCAGATTAAAATCGTACATACCCGCAAACCACACTTCCCTTTAAAACGCGTAACATACATTGCCTGCGTTTAACTTTCTTTGAACTCTTGCAGAAAAATGAGAATTCGTGAGTACGATCACTCAAAATCGCCTGGCAAAAATAAAATCACCCTAACGATGAACTAAAAACGGACAAAACTACCTGGTTCGCAAATCTGCGTCTAAAGTTAAACCGGGACCTCGCGAGCATGGGTGGTAGGATGGCGCTTTACACAATTGGTGAAGTGGCGTTGCTTTGTGATATCAATCCTGTCACGTTACGCGCGTGGCAGAGGCGTTACGGATTATTGAAACCGCAGCGCACAGACGGCGGACATCGCCTGTTCAACGATGCCGATATCGACCGGATCCGCGAGATCAAACGCTGGATCGATAACGGCGTGCAGGTCAGCAAAGTTAAAATGCTACTCAGTAATGAGAATGTTGATGTGCAAAACGGCTGGCGCGATCAGCAAGAAACTCTGCTTAATTACCTGCAAAGTGGCAATCTACAAAGTCTGCGAATGTGGATCAAAGAGCGTGGTCAGGATTACCCCGCCCAGACGCTCACCACACATCTGTTCATTCCTCTGCGCCGACGTCTTCAGTGTCAGCAACCAACTCTCCAGGCGTTACTGGCGATCCTCGACGGTGTACTGATCAATTACATCGCCATTTGTCTGGCCTCAGCACGTAAAAAACAGGGCAAAGATGCGCTGGTGGTTGGCTGGAATATTCAGGATACCACGCGTCTGTGGCTGGAAGGCTGGATTGCCAGCCAGCAGGGATGGCGCATTGATGTCCTCGCCCACTCGCTCAATCAACTACGCCCGGAACTGTTTGAAGGCCGCACACTATTAGTGTGGTGCGGTGAAAACCAGTCTCCCGCCCAGCAGCAGCAACTCACCAGCTGGCAGGAACAAGGCCATGATATTTTCCCACTCGGCATTTAATGATTCGTTAACAAATGCGCTTTACTGTACAATCCTTTCGTTAACATAAGGAGTGCATTATGCGCATAGCGAAAATTGGGGTTATCACCCTGTTCCTGTTGATGGCGTTAGGCGGTATCGGTGGCGTCATGCTCGCAGGTTATACCTTTATTCTGCGTGCTGGCTGAGTCGCTGCACCAGTCGTTCAAACAGGCGGTCTACGATGATCGCCGCCAGTGCCACCAGCAACGCCCCCTGAATCACATAAGCAGTGTTAAATCCGCTAAGTCCGATGATGATCGGCGTTCCCAGCGTGCTGGCTCCTACTGTTGAGGCAATGGTTGCCGTACCAATGTTGATAATTACTGAAGTCCGCACGCCGGCCAGAATCACTGGCGCTGCCAACGGTAACTCCACTTTACGTAATCGCTGACCCCGGCTCATTCCCATCCCTTTGGCAACGTCTGTCACGCTGGCATCAATCGCTCCCAGTCCGGCAAGTGTTGCCTGTAAGATCGGTAGCACGCCGTAAAGGATCAAGGCAATAATCGCCGGTTGCTGACCAAACCCCATCACCGGAACAGCAATCGCCAGCACAGCTACGGGCGGAAAAGTCTGCCCAACGGCGGCAATGGTTTCTACCATCGGGCGGAACTCCGCGCCCCACGGGCGAGTGACAGCAATTCCCGCACCAGTACCAATGATCACGGCAAACAAACTTGAGATCCCCACCAGCCAGAAATGAGCCAACGCCAGGGCAACAAAGCTTTCCTGCTGATAAACAGGCCGAGGTAATTGCGGAAATAAAGCACCAAACAGTGGCTGGCTATAGGGTAGCCAGAAAATCAGCCCCACAAACAGAGCAATGAGCCAGAACAGCGGATCGCGCATTATTTTCATACGCTTACGCCTCCACCAGCAGATCCTGAAAATGCAATGTGCCGCAAGGTTTACCCTGAGCGTCAACCACCGGCAACACTTCACAACCACGAGCGACAAACAATGAGAGCGCATCGCGTAGCGTCATCTCTTCTGCCAGTGCCTCACCTTCAGCGCGTTCGGTGCGGCGCACATAATCGGTCACACTACGTAACGATAACAGGCGCACGCCCAGCTCGCTGCGACCAAAAAACTGGCGCACAAAATCATTCGCCGGGCGAGTAAGCATCGCCAGCGGATTGCCCTGCTGCACCACTTCACCATGATCCATTAACACCAGATGTTCTGCCAGCCGTAGCGCCTCATCAATATCGTGAGTGACCAGCACAATGGTGCGCCCCAGCAAACGGTGAATGCGCGTCATCTCTTGTTGCAACGCGCCGCGCGTCACAGGATCCAGCGCGCCAAACGGTTCATCCATCAGCAAAACTTGCGGATCGGCAGCCAGCGCACGAGCAACGCCGACTCGCTGCTGCTGACCACCAGAAAGTTGATGGGGATAACGCTCGCGTAAATTCGCCTCCAGCCCCAGCAGCGCCATTAATTCATCGATGCGATCGTCAATCCGCGCCCGCGACCATTTTTGTAATTGCGGCACGGTGGCGATGTTTTGCGCCACGCTCCAGTGGGGAAATAAACCTATCGACTGGATGGCGTATCCCATCCGGCGGCGCAGCTCCAGCACTGGCAGCGAACGAATTTCTTCTCCGGCAAAGCGGATCACGCCACTGTCATGCTCCACCAGGCGGTTAATCATCTTCAGGGTAGTGGATTTGCCGGAGCCTGATGTGCCAATCAGCACCGAGAAACTCCCCTCCTGAAAATTGAGATTGAGGTCGTTAACGGCTTTTTGTGTGCCGAACAGTTTGCTGACATGGCTAAATTCAATCATGGTTTGTTACCTTCAGCAGTGCGATAAGCAAATCGAACAGCGCGTCGGTAAGCACCGCCAGTACAATCACCGGGATCACTCCCAGCAACACTAAATCAATGGCACTGCTTAGCAGCCCCTGGAAAACCAGTGCGCCAAAACCGCCAGCGCCGATTAACGCCGCAATCACCGCCATACCGACAGTCTGCACCATAACCACCCGCAGGCTGCGCAGAAATACCGGTAACGCCAGCGGTAACTGCACATGCAGGAATCGCTGCGTCCCACTCATGCCCATCGCTGTGGCGCTCTCCAGCACGTCGCGCGGGATCTGATTCAACCCCACTACCACGCCGCGCACCAACGGCAGTAAGGCGTAAAGCACCAGCGCAATCAGTGCGGGGGTCATTCCGGTTCCTGCAACACCAAGCGTTCCGAGCCACGGAAATGCGCTGACCAGCCCGGCAAGCGGCGCAATCAACAGGCCAAAGAGCGCCACCGAAGGCACAGTCTGAATGACATTGAGCAGAGAAAAAATCGTCCCCTGCCGCGCAGTGGAAAAGTAGCACCAGACGCCCAACGGCACGCCAGTCACCAGCGCAGGTAGTACCGAACCAAACAGCAGCGTCAGATGCTGCGCCAGTGCGTCATCGAACACATCCTGACGGTTGGCGTACTCTTTCATTAGCGAGAGATCGTTAAGCGTGCCGGAGTACAGCAGCCACAGCGGAATGATGGCAATCTGTATATGCAACAACCAGCGCCACAACGGATGAGTGGTGATCCGGCGGATTGCATCGCTACAGGCCAGCAATGCCAGCGCCGCAGCCAGCCAGAAGCCACTGCCAAGGCTGGTACGCGCCAGCGAACTGCCACTTTGCGCCAGTTGCGTCGCGGCCTTTCCTGCGCCCCATACCAGCAAGATGAAGACGAATTGCGCAAGGATGAGTGCAAAAATGCTGCCTTTTCTACCGGGAACAAAACAGGCAGTCAGCCAGGCGCAACCAACCCCCACCAGCATCCAGATCGTTTGCGGCCACAGTTGCCAGAGATGACGCCCCTCACCAGAGACTAAACGGTTAGGCGCGTAACTGATAAACGGCAGCGCCGCTGCGATTGCCGTCAGCAACAGCAGCAGCGCCAGAACAGGATTAATACGTAGATAAGTCACGAGAAATTACTTCGTCCACCCTTTTTGTTTCAGGTAGTCGGCAGCCACTTTTTTAGCATCCAGCCCTTCTACGGCAATACTGGCATTCAGTTGCTGCAACGTCTTTTCATCGAGGCTGGCGAAGACGGGCTGTAACCACTGTGCCATTTGCGGATACTCTTTCAACACCGACTCACGCACCACTGGCGCAGGCGCGTAGATAGGTTGAACACCTTGTGGATCGCTTAAAGTTTGCAGCCCCAGCGCCGCGACCGGGCCGTCGGTGCCGTAAGCCATCGCCGCATTAACGCCGGATGTTTGTTGGGCAGCGGCTTTAATCGTTACCGCCGTGTCGCCACCGGCCAGTGACAGCAACTGATCCTGACCGAGTTTAAAGTCATAGGCTTTTTCAAAAGCGGGTAGCGCATCGGCGCGTTCAATAAACTCTGCCGAGGCCGCCAGTTTGAAGGTGCCGCCCTCTTTCAGATAACGGCTGAGATCGGCAAGCGAAGTGAGTTTGTTTTTCTCTGCCAGATCCTGACGCACGGCGATGGTCCAGGTGTTATTTGCAGGCGCAGGCGTCAGCCAGATTAACTTGTTTTGCTCTGCATCGAGCTTTTTGACTTTCTCGTAGCCTTGCCCGGCATTTTTCCACGCCGCATCATTTTCATCTTTAAAGAAGAAAGCGCCATTGCCGGTATATTCCGGGTAGATATCCAGCTCGCCAGAAGTGATCGCCCCGCGCACCACCGGCGTGGTTCCCAACTGGACTTTATTCACTGTCGGTACGCCGTGGCTTTCCAGTACTTGCAAAATAATGTTGCCGAGCAGCGCGCCTTCGGTATCGATTTTTGAACCGACTTTAACGGGAGAAGCCGCCTGTAGCGGCAGGCTCACGGCTGCCAACAAAACCAGTGAACCTGCCCAGAGCTTTGAGAGTGGCATGATGCTTTCCTCATTCTTTTACTGTTGTTTTCAGCGAATTAAGAGAAAAGCATAGTTGATAATGGCGAGGTTAGCCTGAGCGGATGGATTCAGTTGCAGAATCAGATAAATACTTAAAGGGCGCAAACTTCACGCCCTTACTAAAGCATTACAGCAACTCAAACTCGCCTTTCTTAACGCGTGCGGAATCGGTGCCGATAAAGACGTTGAACTTGCCAGGCTCGGCATCATATTTCATCTGCTGATTCCAGAACTTCAGCGCATCAATGTCGATCGGGAAGCTGACAGTCTGAGTTTCGCCCGGTTTCAGGGTGATTTTCTCAAAGCCTTTCAGCTGCTTCACCGGACGGCTCATAGAAGCGGTCACATCCTGCAAATACATCTGAACCACCGTCGCCCCTTCGCGTTTGCCGGTGTTCGTCACCTGCACACTGGCTGTCACTTTGCCGTCACGCTTCATGGTCGGGGCAGAGAGTTTCACATCAGAGACAGTGAAAGTGGTGTAGCTCAGACCATAACCGAACGGGTAAAGCGCACCGTTAGCTTCATCGAAATAGCGTGAAGTGTATTTGTTCGGCTTGTCAGCGTTATACGGGCGCCCTGTATTCAGATGGCTGTAGTAAACCGGGATCTGCCCGACAGAACGCGGGAAGGACATCGGCAGCTTGCCGGACGGGTTGTAATCGCCAAACAACACATCGGCAATCGCGTTACCGCCTTCAGTCCCCGCAAACCAGGTTTCCAGAATCGCGTCGGCCTGTTGATCTTCTTTCACCAGCGCCAGCGGACGACCGTTCATCAGCACCAGCACCAGCGGTTTACCGGTGGCTTTCAGCGCCGCAATCAAATCACGTTGGCTTTGCGGAATAGTAATATCGGTACGGCTGGAGGCTTCGTGCGCCATCCCCTGAGCTTCACCGACTACCGCCACCACCACATCAGATTGTTTCGCGGTCTGCACCGCTTCATCAATCATCTCTTGCGCAGAACGAGGATCGACTTTGACCGCTTCTTCATACTGATTCAGGAAGTCGATAATACCTTTGTCACTGGTGACGTTTGCCCCTTTGGCGTACAGCACTTTACCGTTTTCACCAACGGCATTTTTAATCCCGGTCAGCACGGTCACGGATTGATCGGCAACTCCGGCTGCTGACCAGCTTCCCATGACATCACGTTTGCTGTCTGCCAGTGGGCCAACCACCGCGATGGTGGCAGATTTTTTCAGCGGCAGCGTTTCGAGACGGTTTTTCAGCAGCACCAGGCTTTCTCGCGCCACTTCACGCGCTTCTTTGCGATGCAGGCGACTTTCGGCATTGGTATCCACCGGGTCAGACTCTTTCGGCCCAAGGTGGCTGTACGGATCGTTAAACAGTCCCATGTCATATTTGACGTTCAGTACGTGACGCGCGGCATCGTCCAGCTCTGCCATAGTCACTTTGCCGGATTTGATCAAACCAGGCAGATACTTCGAGTAGTACTCGTCGCTCATGCTCATGTTGATCCCGGATTTCAGCGCCACGCGCACCGCATCTTCCGGATCTGCCGCCGTGCCGTGTTTAATCAGTTCTTTGATTGCGCCGTGATCGGAAACGGTGATGCCTTTAAAGCCCCACTGATCGCGCAGAACATCTTTCAGCAGCCAGGAATCGGAGGTTGCTGGCGTGCCGTTCAGCGAATTCAACGCCACCATCACCGCGCCGCTGCCTGCATCCAGCCCCGCTTTGTACGGCGGCATATAGTCATTAAACAGGCGCTGCGGGCTCATATCGACGGTGTTGTACTCTTTGCCGCCTTCTACCGCACCATAAGCCGCAAAGTGTTTGACGCTGGTCATCACCGAGTAGCGATCTGCCGGGCTTTTACCCTGCATCGCTTCCACCATGGTTTTACCCATTGTTGAGGTGAGATACGTATCTTCGCCAAATCCTTCGGAAGCACGTCCCCAGCGCGGATCGCGCGAGACATCGACCATTGGCGCCCAGGTCATATTCAGACCATCATCTGCCGCTTCATAAGCAGAGACGCGCCCAACAGTTTTCACCGCATCAAGGTTAAAAGAAGAGGCCAGACCAAGGCTTATCGGGAAGACAGTGCGCTGACCGTGCAGCACGTCGTAAGCAAAGAAAAGAGGAATTTTCAGGCGGCTTAATTCCATCACCTGATCCTGCATGGCGCGGATATCCTGACGGGTTACGGTGTTGAAAATCGCCCCAACCTGCCCGTCTTTAATCATCTCGCGGATCGCCTCTTTCGGGTTATCCGGGCCGACGCTGATTAAGCGCAGTTGACCAATCTTCTCATCAACTGTCATTTTTTTGAGCAGCTCGGTGACGAACGCATCACGCGCTTCGGGCGTTAATGGATGGTTACCAAACAAATCATCCGCCAGTGCTGGCTGTAAGGCCAGACTTACCGCGATACCTACTGAACATAGCCATTTCATGTGGATTTTTCTTCCTTTGTTGCCCGATGTGGCAGCGAAAATGGTGCAAAAACCGTAGTTTGCCATAAGCATGATAGAGAGAGAAAAAGAATGCTCAGTTTATTGTCTGAATTTTCAAAATATTCACTCGCTGAATTGTCATACAAGGCGCTATTCTAGTTTGTGATATTTTTTCGCCACCACAAGGAGTGGAAAATGTCTTCCATGACAACAACTGATAATAAAGCCTTTTTGAATGAACTTGCCCGTCTGGTCGGTCATTCACACCTGCTCACCGATCCCGCAAAAACGGCCCGCTATCGCAAGGGCTTCCGTTCTGGTCAGGGCGACGCGCTGGCTGTCGTTTTTCCTGGTTCGTTACTGGAATTGTGGCGGGTGCTGAAAGCCTGCGTCACTGCCGACAAAATTATTCTGATGCAGGCCGCCAATACCGGCCTGACCGAAGGCTCGACGCCAAACGGTAACGATTATGATCGCGATATCGTTATCATCAGCACCCTGCGTCTCGACAAGCTGCACGTTCTCGGCAAGGGCGAACAGGTGCTGGCATATCCTGGCACCACGCTCTATTCGCTGGAAAAAGCTCTCAAACCGCTGGGGCGCGAACCGCACTCGGTGATTGGTTCGTCGTGTATAGGTGCATCGGTCATCGGCGGTATCTGTAATAACTCCGGCGGCTCGCTGGTGCAGCGTGGCCCGGCGTATACCGAAATGTCGTTGTTCGCGCGCATAAATGAAGACGGCAAACTGACGCTGGTGAACCATCTGGGGATTGATCTGGGCGAAACACCGGAGCAGATCCTCAGCAAGCTGGATGACGATCGTATCAAAGAAGATGATGTTCGCCACGATGGTCGTCACGCCCACGATTATGATTATGTTCACCGCGTTCGGGATATTGAAGCCGACACACCCGCACGTTATAACGCCGACCCGGATCGCCTGTTTGAATCCTCCGGTTGCGCCGGAAAACTGGCGGTATTCGCGGTACGTCTTGATACCTTCGAAGCGGAAAAAAATCAGCAGGTGTTTTATATAGGCACCAACCAGCCGGAAGTGCTGACTGAAATCCGCCGCCATATTCTGGCTAATTTCGAAAATCTGCCGGTTGCCGGGGAATATATGCATCGGGATATCTACGATATCGCGGAAAAATATGGCAAAGACACCTTCCTGATGATCGATAAACTTGGCACCGACAAGATGCCTCTCTTCTTTAATATCAAAGGACGTACCGATGCGATGCTGGAGAAAGTGAAATTCTTCCGTCCGCATTTTACCGACCGTGCGATGCAAAAATTCGGTCATCTGTTCCCCAGCCATTTACCCCCACGCATGAACAGCTGGCGCGATAAATATGAACATCATCTGCTGTTAAAAATGGCGGGCGATGGCATTGGCGAAGCTAAATCGTGGCTGGTGGATTATTTCAAGCAGGCTGAAGGCGATTTCTTTGTCTGTACGCCGGAGGAAGGAAGCAAAGCATTTTTGCACCGTTTCGCCGCTGCGGGGGCGGCAATTCGTTATCAGGCTGTGCATTCCGATGAAGTCGAAGACATTCTGGCTCTGGATATTGCTCTGCGTCGTAATGACACGGAGTGGTATGAGCATTTGCCGCCGGAGATCGACAGCCAGTTGGTACACAAGCTCTATTACGGCCATTTTATGTGCTATGTCTTCCACCAGGATTACATCGTCAAAAAAGGTGTGGATGTACATGCGTTGAAGGAACAGATGCTGGAGCTGTTACGCCAGCGCGGCGCGCAATACCCTGCCGAGCATAACGTCGGTCATTTGTATAAAGCGCCGGAGACGCTGCAGAAGTTTTATCGCGAGAACGATCCGACCAACAGTATGAACCCTGGGATCGGTAAGACCAGTAAGCGGAAAAACTGGCAGGAAGCAGAGTAAATACAGCTGGATGCCTGATGCAGATGTAGGCCTGATAAGATGCGTAAGCATCGCATCAGGCACTGGCACCTAATGCCGGATGCGGCGTAAACGCCTGATCCGGCCTACAGGCAAGCAAACTTAATCGTTCTGTGCCGTCTGCCCCGCCGCCGCCATCTGGGCGGCTTTTTGTTTTTTATAGCTCAACGCCGCAGCCGGAACAGGCATCACTTTACCGGTCTCAATCCAGGTACGCAGGCGGCTGGCATCGGCAAAATGGGTATATTTGCCAAATGCATCCATCACCACCAGCGCCACCGGTTTATTATTGATAACCGTGCGCATCACCAGACAATGCCCTGCGGCATTGGTAAAACCGGTTTTGGTTAACTGAATATTCCAGTTATCGCGATAAACCAGATGGTTAGTATTGCGGAACGGCAGGGTGTACGTCGGATTAGAGAAGGTCGCCATATCTTCACGGGTGGTACTCAACTGACCGATCAACGGATATTGTTTGCTGGCAATCAGCAATTTGGTCAGGTCACGGGCTGTCGAAACGTTATGCACCGACAATCCGGTCGGTTCAACAAAGCGCGTGTTGTTCATTCCGAGTGATTTCGCTTTCGCATTCATCGCTTTAATAAAAGCGTTATAACCACCAGGATAATGGTGCGCCAGGCTTGCCGCCGCACGGTTTTCTGAAGACATCAGCGCCAGCAACAGCATATCTTTACGGCTGATTTCGCTGTTCAGTCGCACGCGCGAATAGACCCCCTTCATCTCTGGCGTCTGGCTGATATCCACTTTCAGTTTTTCATCCAACGGCAGTCGTGCGTCAAGCACCACCATTGCGGTCATTAATTTGGTGATTGACGCAATCGGACGCACCAGATCCGGGTGGTTCGAATAGATCACTTTGTTGGTATTCAGATCAACAATCATCGCACTACCGGAAGCGATTTCCGGCTGCGAAGCGGTGGTAGCGGCAGTCGTTTTCGCAACGGCCTGCGGTGCAAAAGGCACAGCCAGCATTAGAGCCAGGCTAAATAAAGAAACTCGAAATTTCGGCATGATGAGCATTCAGATAGTGGTTCACGCGCACGGGTTGCGCACCGCCGGAGTAAGGATTTACTGAGGCTAGCGACGCC
Organism: Escherichia sp. MOD1-EC5495; assembly: GCF_002965965.1. Taxonomy (NCBI): domain Bacteria; kingdom Pseudomonadati; phylum Pseudomonadota; class Gammaproteobacteria; order Enterobacterales; family Enterobacteriaceae; genus Escherichia; species Escherichia sp. MOD1-EC5495. The sequence continues at coordinate 132,259 of NZ_PTRI01000004.1, read as the reverse complement.
ATCATAACGAGCAAAAAGTGAGATCGTCAAAGGAGAATCGTGAGGAAATGCTGCATTGCTGACATTTACGCCAGCAATGCAACGCAAAAGAACTTTCTAGAACAGCCGATAACCGTACCCCCACAGAATAACGGTAATAGCGAGCAGCACTTCCAGCACCAGTACGCCAATCGCCAGCGTCGAACTGGAGAAGCTAAGACCTTCCTCTTTGTTGATATTCAGGAAGCTCGGAATACCGAGATAAAGCAGATAGCCGGTGTAAAACAGCGCCACCGTACCCACCAGCGCGCACAGCCAGACCAGCGGATAAAGCGCCACCAGGCCGCTTAAAAATAGTGGCGTCGCGACATATCCGGCAAAGACCATACAGTGCGCAAGCGACGGACGTTGCGGATATTTGCGCGCCATCCACCAGATGACTCGCCCCATCACCGCGACCCCAGCCAGCATAACGCCATAAAACAGGACAGCCAGCGCCAGTCCGGTAAACCAGGATAACTTCAGGATAGTGCCATCGCCAAAATTCCAGCCAATTTGCGTGGTGCCAATGAAGGCACAGATCACCGGAATCGCCGCCATCAGCAAAACGTGGTGGGTGTAGTGATGAGAAATCGTTTCGTTTTCACGATTAATCACCTGCATTTCACGATCGGGATGGGAAAACAGTCCCCAGACATGGCTCATACCGCCCCCTTTTTATGAGTTGCTGAACCTGACAGTTCAAGTATAAATCAGCTTGTGGTTATTTTTTGCCCTGTTGTGAAATTTGCGTCGCGTGATGAAACGCCTTTTTCTGCGCAAACAATTCACAGGGTGTATGCTTACAGGCAACCAAAGGGAGACAGACTGGCCTATGGATCTCAATACACTCATCTCACAATATGGTTATGCCGCGCTGGTGCTCGGCAGTCTGGCAGAGGGTGAAACCGTGACTTTGCTGGGAGGCGTTGCGGCACATCAGGGATTATTAAAATTCCCGCTAGTGGTTCTTTCTGTGGCGCTTGGCGGCATGATTGGCGACCAGGTGCTTTATCTGTGCGGACGGCGGTTTGGCGGCAAGCTGTTGCGTCGTATCTCAAAGCATCAGGATAAAATTGAGCGGGCGCAGAAACTGATCCAGCGCCATCCGTATCTGTTTGTTATTGGTACGCGTTTTATGTATGGCTTTCGGGTAATTGGCCCGACGCTGATTGGTGCCAGTCAGTTGCCGCCGAAAATCTTTCTGCCGCTGAATATTCTCGGCGCATTTGCCTGGGCGCTGATTTTTACCACTATCGGTTACGCCGGTGGTCAGGTGATTGCGCCGTGGTTGCACAGTCTTGATCAGCATCTGAAACACTGGGTCTGGTTGATTCTGGTCGTGGTTCTGGTGGTTGGCGTGCGCTGGTGGCTGAAACGGCGCGGGAAGAAAAAGCCGGATAATCAGGCGTAAAGCAGTTGCCACAGATAAGTCGCTCGCGCCGCATCCGACATCAGGGGTTCCATGCCTGATGCGACGCTGGCGCGTCTTATCATGCCTACAATATACCCATTGAAATATCCACATATCCCATTGCACTACTCCGGCTTAAACTGCGGATTCGCCAGCATAAAACCACCATCGACAATTAACGACTGCCCGGTGGTGTAATTTGCGCCTTCGGAACATAGCCAGGCTACCAGGCTGGCAATCTCATGCGTTGCGCCGAAACGCCGCAGGGGAATCGATGGCTCTGCGTCGGGCTTCACGTCGCCGTCATCCATGCCGTTCATCGGCGTGGCGATTGCACCTGGCGCGACCGCATTCACCAGAATCTTATGCCTGACCAGTTCCAGCGCCATCGCTTTGGTTAACCCGCCGAGTGCATGTTTAGCGGCGGTGTAGGCGCTGGCATCCGGCAGCGGCGTATGTTCATGTACCGATGTAATGTTGATGATGCGACCTCCCTGCCCCTGTTTCACCATCTGGCGGGCAGCAATTTGCGAGCATAAAAATGCGCCATCGACATCAACGGTAAAAATCTTGCGCCACTCATCAAAAGCCATATCAAGAAACGGCGCTTTGGTCATCGCTCCCGCGTTATTCACCAGCACATCAATACGCCCCAGTCGTTGAATGAGTCTCTCCAGCGTCTGCGCACCTTCTGGTAGATTGCCGAGATCCAGTTGCACCATCTCCGCACGGACGCCGTGGCTAACCACTTCACGCGCGGTATCTTTTGCCCCTTCTTCATCTGAGTGCCAGGTAATGCCAATATCAAACCCTTGCTGCGCCAGTAATAACGCGCACTCTTTTCCGATCCCCGAATCGGAGGCAGTAATAATCACGACCTGTGCCATGGAGTTCTCCACTTAACGCTGAATAAACGTTAAGTATAGAAGCCGCATATCATCAGCGTTTATAGCCCCCGCCCAGCGCGCCGGTGAGTTGAATGGAGGCATCCAGCCACTGCCCTTGCAATAACAGGCCATTGGCTCGCTCACGCAGCGCCGGGATTCTGGCTTCGCTGACGCGGGAACCAGCAATGATGCCCGCGTTAAAGCGTGCCTGCGCCAGACCTACCACACGCAGGGCATCGCGCTCAATTTGCGCCTGATGCTGGTTTTTCTCCGCCAGTGTCTGAACCTGACTGGCTGCCCGCGCCACGTCATTCACCGCCTCAACCACCGCTTTGTTGTAGCTGGCGATAGACAAGTTGCTTTCGGCTTTCGCAATATCGAGGTTGGCGTTAAGACGACCGCTATCGAAAATGGGTAGCGTCAGGCCTGCCGTAACACCCATTTGCTGCGCGGAATGTCGGAACAGATCGCTTAAGTGCAACGCATCTTGTTGCAGGAAGGCCATCAGGTTTATGTCGGGATAAAAGGCCGCTTTTGCCGCGTCGATGCTACTTAAGGATGATTCAACGTACCAGTGCGCCGCCTGCAAATCGGCACGGCGTGCCAGCAAGGAATAACCCAGTTCATCAGGAAGTTGGCTTGTCACTTCAGGCAGCACAACCGGATGCAGCTTTAAACCGCTCGTCTGGCTGTTAGTCAGCGCATTTAACCGCGCCTCAATAATTTTCATTTTTCCTGCCACATCATTGCGCTGTTGCCGGGTTTTACTGGCGTTGATATCGGTTTCCACACCTTCAACCGAAGAGGTAATTCCGTTCTGATACAACTGGCGATCGGTCGCGATAATGGTGTTCTGTTCTTTTTCGATTTGCTGTAAGACAGTGTTTAACGCCGCCTGGGTTTGCCACTCCCAGTACAGACGAGCCACACTGCCAGCCAGCAATTGGCGGGTTTGCTCGCGTTCCGCCGCCCGTGCTTTAACCGTACCGAGGCGCGCTGTGACTTCAGCCCGATTTTTTCCCCAGATATCCAGATGCCAGCCCGCCGTTAGACCCAAAGTACCGTTGGTATACCACGGCCCGGTAGTACCTGCCGCCGGATCGGTCAGGGCAAACGGCCCCATTAACCCTTCCGCCGACATTTTTTGCCGCTCCATATCCGCAGAAAAATCGATCTGCGGGCCATCCTGAGTGGCTACAGCTTTCGCCTGCGCTTCAGCCAGTTGAATGCGCTGTTCAGCCACCTGCATATCCGGTGCGTTCTGTAGTGCGTTATTAATTAAGGAAGTGAGTTGATTATCGTGATATTCCAGCCACCACTGACTGTCTGGCCAACCATTTTTCAGCGCCGTGGGTAATGCGCTGTCAACTTGTGCAGCGGGCGTTTGCTGGCTTAACGCCTGGCGGGTTTCGTGCACAGGCGCACACCCAGCCAGAATGAGGAACAGCGGAAAACAGGCGATAGCTGGATAAAAGGAATCACGATTCATGGGGGAATAATCAGGTAAGAAAAGGTGCGCGGAGATTACCGTGTGTTGCAATGTATTTTTTAGTTTCGCGTGGCAATACATCAGCAGCAATAAAACGACATATTCAGAAAAATATACAGTAAGTGAATGATATCATCTGATTTATCTTAATCGTTTATGGATAACGGCAAAGGGTTTCATTTTTACCTATACTTATTCAGCACTCACAAATAAAGGAACGCCAATGAAAATTATACTCTGGGCTGTATTGATTATTTTCCTGATTGGGCTACTGGTGGTGACTGGCGTATTTAAGATGATATTTTAAAATTAATTAATGTCATCAGTTCCGAAAATAACAAGAATATTTCAGTCTCTCATCCTGTTGCGCTCCTGTCATGTGCATTGCTTCATATAATCACTGGCGCAAGGAGCGCGCAGGGGGCGGCCAATCGCCGCCGCCCCCTGCACCCCCGGGCTCTGGCGAACAAAATCGCCGCTGCGCGGTGCCCTCGGCTTATCCCTTACGGCTACCGGGTCGGGCGCGAGGTAACATCCCTGTAAAACGCGCCCTCAGCCCACATCCATGTGGGCTGCCCCGGCCTCCAGGGAACGCCTCGGCGATTTTGGCGCCACCAAATAACCGTGCGGCCTATTGATAAAGAGCTAACACATTGTCAAAAAACATCACTATGGTTTTTAGAGTTTCTCGATATCAATTGCCTGAATAGCCCTTGCAATATCTGTGGAATTATTCAACACACGAACATGCTGAAATAATTCCGTTGCTTCATCGTATTCTTTACGCAAATAACTCAACCACTGTTTAATCCGCGCGACGTGATATAGCCCGGTATCGCCCTGCTTTTCCAGACGGGTATATTTTTGCAGCAAAGCAACGACCTCCGGCCACGGCATTCGCGGTTCGTTATATTTAACCACCCGGCTCAGGTTGGGAATATTCAGCGCCCCGCGCCCAATCATCACCGCGTCGCAGCCGCTGATCGCCATACATTGTTGCGCACTCTGCCAGTCCCAGATTTCACCGTTGGCAATCACCGGAATATTCAACCGCTGGCGAATCTCGCCAATCGCCTGCCAGTCAATATGCTCCGCACGGTAGCCCTGCTCTTTTGTCCGCCCATGCACCACCAGTTCCGTGGCTCCGGCCTGTTGAACAGCATCGGCAATTTCAAACTTCTTCTCGCCGCTGTCCCAGCCAAGCCGCACTTTCACACTGACGGGTAAATGCGCCGGTACAGCTTCGCGCATCGCTTTTGCACCCTGGTAGATGAATTCAGGATCTTTGAGTAACGTCGCCCCACCGCCGCTGCCGTTAACCGTTTTCGATGGGCAGCCGCAATTGAGATCCACGCCCCAGGAACCTAACTCCACCGCACGAGCAGCATTTTCCGCCAGCCACTGTGGGAACTGCCCCAGCAGTTGTACCCGCACCAGCGTACCGGATGGCGTTCGACTGGCATTTTGTAGTTCAGGGCAAATGCGATGAAAGACTTTTACCGGCAGCAGTTGATCGACCACGCGGACAAATTCGGTGATGCACAGATCGTAGTCGTTAACTTCGGTCAACAATTCACGCACCAGAGAGTCAAGCACACCCTCCATCGGCGCCAGTAGTACACGCATATCATCACCCGCAAAAAAATGAGGCGCTATGGTAGCGCCTCCGGTCTGCGGATTAAAGTGCTCAGCGTGGTTGCAGACAGTTATCTTCTTTCCAGCCGTACAGCCACTCCATGCCGCGATAAAACTCTGCCTGCGATTTCCCTTTCCACAGCAGATTACGCACCTGCCGTTCTACTCCCGCAGCGTGGTATACCCGCCCCATTTCACGTGTCGACCAGACGATGCGCGCGGTGCGTGGAATACGTACCGACTCATACAGCGCAAAGGCTTGTGCCGCATCGCCGTCACATTCTGCCAGCGCCTTACCGAGCGTTACCGCGTCTTCCAGTGCCATACAGGCCCCCTGCGCCATATATTGCGCCACCGGATGCGCCGCATCGCCCACCAGCGTTATGCGCTTCGTTCCCCACTTCGCCACCGGTTCGCGATCGGCAGTTGACCAGCGTCGCCATGAGGTCGGTTTATCCAGCATCTGGCGCGGGCGTGGATGAATGCCTTCAAAATAGGAAAGCACTTCCTCTTTACTGCCATCCTTCACGCCCCACTCTTCCTGCTGGCGACTGTGGAATGTTACCACCAGGTTATACTGCTTGCCGCCGCGCAAAGGGTAATGCACCAGGTGACAGTGCGGCCCCGCCCACAGTACCGGTGCGTTAATACGCAAATCTTCCGGCATATCGGCACAATCGATAACCGCACGGTAGACCACATGCCCGGTAACGCGCGGCACATCACCTAATAAGCTCTGACGCACCACTGACTTCACGCCATCACAGCCAATCAGAATATCGCCGCTCCAGCTATTGCCGCGATCGTCGAAAACGGTAACATCGTCCGGCGTCTCGCGAATATCCACGACGTTAGTAGAGGTGTGATATTCGACGTCCGGGTGGGTCAGTACCGCTTCCCACACCGAGGCATGAATATCAACGCGGTGGATCACCGCATAAGGGCCGCCGAAATGGTCACGAAAGGCCTGACCGGTATCAATGCGCACCACTTCTTCGGCGTTTACCGCGTCCATCATAGTGATGTGATCGGTAAACACCGCGCGCTGACGGGCAATTTCGCCGACGCCAAGGCTGTCCAGCGCCGAAAACGCGTTCGGCCCCAGCTGGATGCCCGCGCCAATCTCACCAATCTCATGCGCCTTTTCCAGCAGCACCACTTTGATCCCCTGGCGGGCCAGTGACAGCGCAGTTGCCGCACCGCCGATCCCGCCTCCCACAATTACTGCGCGTGTCACTTTCGTCATTATGGTTCTCCTGGTCAGGCTGAAATTTTATCTTGTTGATTTTCTGGTGCGGCAGCGATGAACGCTGGCAGCTGCGTGCAGGCGTCGTACACTGCTTTACAGCGCGGATATGCACTCAGGTCGCAGTTCATGCGTAACGCATTTGCCCATTGTGGGACAAGGCAGCAGTCTGCCAGCGTCGGCGTCTCGCCCACGCAAAATTGTCCCGACTGGCTCTGGCGCAGCAGTTGTTCCACCGCGCTTAACCCTTGCTGGATCCAGTGCGCATACCAGCGTTTTTTCTCTTCTTCACTGACGTTCAGTTCTTCGGTCAGGTAGCGCAGCACGCGCAGGTTATTCAGAGGATGAATGTCGCAAGCGATGGCATAGACAATTTCCAGCACCTTGTTGCGAGCCGGTTCTTCCTGCGGTAACAGCGGAACTTGCGGGTAATGACGATCCAGCCAGTCAATTATCGCCAGCGATTGACCGAGTGACTCGCCATCATCGGTCAGCAGCGTCGGCACCAGCCCGACCGGATTCATCCGTCGGTAGACCAGTTCGTTTTGCTGACCAATACGGATATTCACCCCTTCGGTCTGGTAATCAATGCCCTTCAGCGCCAGCGCAATGCGTACCCGGTACGACGCTGAACTATTAAAAAAACTGTACAGCTTCATCTTGCACCTCAGACAATCTTCACCGCGATAGGGGTTAAACCCTCAACGTTGCCCGTGATCACATCACCTTTCACCACCGGGCCAACACCTTCCGGCGTGCCGGTGAAGATCAGATCGCCCGGTTGCAGTTCAAAGAAGCCGGACAGGTAGCTGATGGTTTCATTCACTGACCAGATGAGATGACGAATATCGCTGCGCTGATGATCTTCGCCGTTAACCTGTAACCAGATTGGCGCGTTATCAATACCGCCGGTTTCGCTGGCTTTGTGCAGCGGCGCGATGGGCGCAGAGAGATCAAACGCTTTACCAATTTCCCACGGACGCCCCATCTGGCGCATCTCCATTTGACGATCGCGACGAGTCATATCAAGCCCCGTGGCATAACCCCAGACATATTCATGGGCGTTTTCCAGCGGGATATCGCTGCCCTTTTTACCAATTGCCACTACCAGCTCAATTTCATAATGGTAGTTATCGGTCTGCGCCGGATACGGCAGCGCCAGCATTTCGCCAGCGGCAACCGGAACAACGGCATCCGCTGGTTTGCAGAAGAAGAATGGCGGTTCACGATCCGGATCGAAGCCCATTTCGCGGGCGTGGGCAGCATAGTTACGCCCGACGCAGTAAACGCGGCGCACGGGGAATTGTTCATCACTGCCAACAACCGGTACGGTAACGGGCGCTTGCGGTTCGAATACGTATTGAGTCATTTTTTCTCTCCCAAATTAATAACGCGCTTCGCGGAACAGCCCCAGGGCTTCTTGTACCGGTCTGTCCGAAAAACTAAATAAAACGGTATCTTGCGTGGTCTGGAACGACACGCCGTGCCAGGTCGGCACCACGAAGATATCTTTTGCGGTAAAGGTGAAGGTTTCATTGCCGATAGTGACCTGCCCGCCGCCCTCCACCACGTGGTAGATGGTGCTGTCAGTAGTACGCGCCACGCGGGAGGCGAACCCTTTCGGCAACAGTTGCAGGAAAGCGCCCATCGACGGCATCGGATACCCGCCGGTGACCGGATTTACGTAGCGCATTTTGTAGCCATCCCACTCATCGGCATCGCCCAGGCGGGTTAAATCGTGCAGCACTTCGCGGCTGCGGTCATAACGATAGTTAAAGATCGGCGAAGAGTTCCCCGTCTGATGGCGCAGCGGCAACATATTGGCGGCATAACGCGGCAGGTAATCCCCCTCTTTGCGCGTTACCGGTTGTTGCTCTTCCGGGTAATCTTCGGCAAAACCGCAGCCCAGAGTGTTCACTAATGGCAGATCCAGTCCATCGAGCCAGATAACCGGTTCGTCGCCAGGATTACCGTGATCATGCCAGCGCCACTGCGGGGTCAGGATAAAATCGCCCTCATTCATTGGCGTGCGTTCGCCATCAACGGCGGTAAATGCGCCTTTACCTTCAACAATAAAACGCAGCGCCGACTGGTTATGACGATGGCTTGGTGCCACTTCGCCTGGCATGATCAGTTGCAAACCGGCATACAAGGTGGCGGTAATGGAGGACTGACCGCGCAGCGCCGGGTTTTCCAGCACCAGTACGCGACGCACCGCCTCTTTCGCGCCAATCAGGCTGCCGCTCTCCAGCAACAACGGGCGGATCTCCTGATAATTCCAGTACGCTGGCGCACAATTAGCGTTGGGCGTTTTCGGCACCAGATGGTGCAACGACTCCCACAGCGGGGTCAGGTTTTGCCCGGAAATATGCTGATAAAATTGCTCGCGGCTATTTTGATTGTTATCAGTCATTGAGATGCTCCTTATTCGTTCACAACGCCTGCGCGAGGCAGTGAGTCAGGGACAGAGGTCGACTGGCGAACGACGGTAATCAGCAGCGTTAACATCACCGCACTGATCGCCGCAGGCACAGCGATAATGAAAAACAGAGTGTCGAAAGAGAAATTCATCGCCATCATCACGCCGCCAGAAAGCGAACCGACAATCGCACCGCAGCGGCCGACGGCGTTTGACCAGCTCACGCCCGTGGCGCGGCTTTGCGTTGGGTAGAGCGTGGCGGTCAGCGCGTTCAGCCCCACTTGCGATCCGCTGATGCCAATGCCAGTGCCAAAGACAGCCAGTGCCATCAGCCATAATCCGTCCTGGCTTAGGCCAATCATCACGATGCATACAACGCCTAGGGCATAGCTCACAGCCAACACGCGGAAAGGATTGAATTTATCCATTAGTACGCCCAGAGCCAGCGCGCCCAACGTGCCGCCAATCTGGAATGCGGCGGTGACCCAGGACGCATGTTGCAGGTCGATACCACGATGGTTAAGCAGCGTCGGCATCCAGCTTGAGAGCAGGTAAATGATCAGCAGGCTCATAAAGAAAACGACCCACAGCATCAACGTGATGGTTAACTGACGCCCGGCAAACAACTGGCGAATGCTGCCTTTGGCAATAGCTGCTGGTTCATTGAGATAAAAGTGGGTATCGACATAACGCTCGCGAGTCATGGCACTCACGGTTTTTGCAATTACCGCCTGCGGTAACTGGCGGCGCACCTGCCAGCGAGGCGATTCCGGCAAAACCACCAGCAGCGCGACAAATAAAATCAGCGGTAATACGCCTCCCAGCACCAGAATGCCGTGCCAGCCAATCACCGGCACCAGTTGTGCGCTGACAATCCCGCCAAAGGCTGACCCCAGCGTGAAACCGCAAAACATCAGCGTTACCAGCGCGCCGCGACGACGAGCTGGCAGATATTCCGACGTCATGGTGATGGTATTCGGCATTGCGCCGCCAAGCCCTAACCCAGTGAGAAAGCGCAGGATTACCAGTGTTTGCAGATCTGGTGAAAAAGCAGAGGCAAGACTTAGCGCACCAAATAAAAAGACGCACAACTCAATGACCCGTTTGCGCCCAAAGCGATCGGACAACGGGCCGCAAAGCAGTGCGCCTGCGGTTAATCCCAACAGACCCGCACCAAACAGCGGCGCGAGATCGCCTGCGGAGAGTTGCCAGTGAGTACGAATATCGGGAGCGATAAAGCCGATAGCCGCCGTGTCAAAACCATCGAGCATTACCACCAGAAAACAGCAGATGATAACGCGCCACTGCATCTTGCCGACCGGAGCGGCATCGATCAGTGCTTGTAAATCACGTCGTTGAGTCATAGTGAATGCCTCAGTGCAGGTAAGGTAGATGTTTCTATTGTTTTGTATATGTTGCGACATTGTAATTAAAGAGATGAAATGTACAATGGCATTTTCGGCAGAGAGATAACCTGGAGGTTATGGCAAATGGCAAACTGGGCGCAGAAATTAAAACTTCATCACCTGCAAATGCTGGTGGCGCTGGGCGAACAAGGCAATCTGACCCATGTAGCGCGGATGATGAATATCACCCAGCCTGCGCTGTCGAAATGGCTGTCACAACTCGAAGATGAGATCGGCCTCACACTCTTTGAGCGGCACAGCAAAGGGCTACGTCCAACCGAAGGCGGCAAATTGTTACTGCAACATGCTCAACGGTTAATCAACGACATGGAGCGATCGCAGCATGAACTGGCGCGCTTTAAACAAGGCGGACTGGTCGGCAGTCTGAAAATAGGTTGTTCTCCTGTCGCCACTGACTGCGTATCCCAGGCGATTTTGCATTTGCTACAAGAGATGCCGACGCTGCACCTGAATATCGAAGAGAAGGTGATGACGCCATTACTGCAAGACCTGCTGGCAGGTTCTGTGGATGTAGTGGTTGGTCGTATTGGTGGTCGTGCGCTGCAACTGCCGCTGAATTATCAGGTGCTCTACACCGAGCCTGTGTGCTTTGTCGCTCGCCCGAACCATCCACTGGCGAAATATGCCACTCTTGGCTGGAATGATCTGGCTAACTGGCGCTGGATAGTCTGGCCGACCGGGACACCTATTCGTCTCAGTATTGATAATGCGCTGGTAGAACATGGCGTGATGCTGCCAGAAAACACTATTGAATCGGCATCAATGAACGTCAGCACCAACCTGCTACAAAGCAGCGACATGATTTCTATACTCTCTTTACGTCTGGCGCAACGCTATGCCAGTCAGGGGCAACTGGTGATCCTGAATCTGCCGAAGATAGAACAGAAAGGCAGCGTCGGCGTGTTCTGGCGTAATAACGAAACGCCCTCCCGTGCGCTAAGTCGGTTTCTGCACTTTTTGAACCAGAATTAGACCTCTGAATTGGGCGCTTGCCCGATCTCCGTCTCCTGTAATTCAACTATGCTCAGATTTCATGATGTGATCGGTAGCACGTTTTACAGATTAATTGTATGATGAATCCATCTCATCTGGGGTGTTGATCATGAGTAAGACACTGAACATTATCTGGCAATATTTACGCGCTTTTGTCCTTATTTATGCCTGCCTGTATGCAGGCATTTTCATTGCTTCCCTGCTACCGGTAACCATTCCGGGCAGCATCATCGGGATGCTGATCCTCTTTGTCCTGCTGGCCTTGCAAATTCTTCCGGCGAAGTGGGTCAATCCGGGGTGCTACGTACTGATTCGCTATATGGCGCTATTGTTTGTGCCGATTGGCGTAGGCGTTATGCAATATTTTGATTTGCTACGCGCACAGTTTGGCCCGGTAGTGGTTTCCTGTGCCATTAGTACGCTGGTAGTTTTTCTGGTGGTGAGCTGGAGTTCGCACCTGGTACACGGTGAACGTAAAGTCATAGGTCAGAAAGGATCAGAGAAATGATGGCGAATATCTGGTGGTCATTACCGCTGACATTGATTGTCTTTTTTGCCGCCCGCAAACTGGCAGCGCGGTATAAATTTCCATTGCTCAACCCGTTGCTGGTGGCAATGGTGGTGATCATTCCTTTTTTAATGCTGACCGGTATCTCTTACGACAGCTATTTTAAAGGGAGTGAGGTTTTAAACGATCTGCTGCAACCGGCGGTGGTGGCGCTGGCCTATCCTTTATATGAACAGCTGCATCAGATCCGCGCGCGCTGGAAGTCGATCATCACCATTTGCTTTATCGGCAGCGTGGTCGCGATGGTGACAGGCACGTCCGTGGCATTGCTGATGGGCGCTTCACCGGAAATCGCCGCGTCAATCCTGCCGAAATCGGTGACTACGCCAATTGCGATGGCGGTTGGCGGCAGTATTGGCGGTATCCCTGCAATTAGCGCAGTTTGCGTCATTTTCGTCGGTATTCTGGGCGCGGTGTTTGGTCATACATTGCTTAATGCGATGCGTATTCGCACCAAAGCGGCGCGCGGTCTGGCGATGGGGACGGCCTCACACGCCCTCGGTACGGCACGCTGTGCCGAGCTGGATTATCAGGAAGGCGCATTTAGTTCGCTGGCACTGGTGCTGTGCGGGATTATTACCTCGCTGATCGCACCGTTCCTTTTCCCGATAATTCTGGCTGTAATGGGCTAAAATTTTGCGATGCGTCGCGCATTTTTGATGTAAGTTTCACGCGTTGCATAATTAATGAGATTCAGATCACATATAAAGGCATAACGGGTTCGTAAACTGTTATTCCATTACATGATTATGAGGCAACGCCATGCATCCACGTTTTCAAACTGCTTTTGCCCAACTTGCGGATAACTTGCAATCTGCACTGGAACCCATTCTGGCAGACAAGTATTTTCCCGCGTTGTTGACCAAAGAGCAGGTCTCTTCGCTGAAGAGCGCAACGGGGCTGGACGAAGACGCGCTGGCTTTCGCACTGCTGCCGCTGGCGGCGGCCTGTGCCCGCACGCCATTGTCGAATTTTAATGTTGGCGCTATTGCGCGCGGCGTGAGTGGAACCTGGTATTTTGGTGCCAATATGGAATTTATTGGCGCGACAATGCAGCAAACCGTTCATGCCGAACAAAGTGCTATCAGCCACGCCTGGTTGAGCGGTGAGAAAGCACTCGCCGCTATCACCGTTAACTACACGCCTTGCGGTCACTGCCGTCAGTTTATGAATGAACTGAATAGCGGTCTGGATCTGCGTATTCATCTACCGGGTCGCGAAGCGCACGCGCTGCGTGACTATCTGCCGGATGCTTTTGGGCCGAAAGATCTGGAGATTAAAACGCTGCTGATGGATGAGCAGGATCACGGCTTTGCACTGACCGGCGATGCGCTTTCTCAGGCGGCAATTGCAGCGGCAAACCGTTCACACATGCCTTACAGCAAGTCCCCAAGCGGCGTGGCGCTGGAATGTAAAGACGGTCGTATTTTCAGCGGCAGCTACGCTGAAAACGCGGCGTTCAACCCGACTCTGCCGCCATTACAAGGAGCGTTAATTCTGTTGAATCTCAAGGGTTATGACTACCCGGATATTCAGCGCGCGATTCTGGCAGAAAAAGCCGATGCGCCGTTGATTCAGTGGGATGCAACCTCCGCAACGCTGAAAGCTCTCGGCTGCAACAATATCGACCACGTTCTTCTCGCTTAAGCCTGGTGCCGGATGCGGCGTGAACGCCTTGTCCGGCCTACAGGTCTGGCACACTGATAAGCGTCGCATCAGGCTTGCCAACTTATCCTGGTGTCGAAAATCCCGGCAAACAGTTTGCCGTTTCTTGCGCAAAGCCCGCAGGTAAAGTAGCCTGATTGAAATTCCCCAAGATCGAGTTTTCTGCATGTTAAAGCGCGTGTTTTACAGCCTGTTAGTCCTGATCGGCTTGCTGCTGTTGACTGTGCTCGGCCTCGATCGCTGGATGAGCTGGAAAACTGCGCCTTATATCTACGACGAGTTACAGGATCTCCCCTACCGCCAGGTCGGCGTGGTACTTGGCACCGCGAAGTATTATCGCACCGGGGTAATTAATCAGTATTACCGCTACCGTATTCAGGGCGCAATAAATGCCTATAACAGCGGTAAGGTGAATTATCTATTACTTAGCGGCGATAACGCGTTGCAGAGTTATAACGAACCGATGACCATGCGCAAAGATTTAATTGCCGCTGGTGTTGATCCGGCTGATATTGTTCTCGACTACGCAGGTTTTCGAACCCTCGACTCTATCGTACGCACGCGCAAAGTGTTCGATACTAACGACTTCATTATTATCACTCAGCGTTTCCACTGTGAGCGGGCATTATTTATCGCTCTGCATATGGGTATTCAGGCGCAGTGTTATGCCGTACCATCACCCAAAGATATGTGGTCGGTACGTATTCGTGAATTTGCCGCTCGTTTCGGCGCTCTGGCTGATCTTTATATCTTTAAACGTGAGCCACGCTTTTTAGGTCCGCTGGTTCCAATTCCGGCAATGCACCAGGTGCCGGAAGATGCGCAGGGGTATCCGGCCGTTACCCCCGAACAATTACTTGAATTAGAAAAGAAACAAGGAAAGTAGTTATGGATGTTCAGCAGTTTTTTGTCATTGCCGTTTTTTTCCTGATCCCTGTATTTTGTTTTCGCGAAGCCTGGAAAGGCTGGCGTGCTGGCGCAATTGATAAACGGGTTAAAAATTCCCTGGAACCGGTGTATGTCTGGCGTGACAAAAATCCCGGACTCTTCTTCGCTTATATAGTGGCATATAGCGGCTTCGGACTTTTATCCATCGGCATGATTATTTATCTTATTTTTTACCGATAATATTATTTCTTCCTCTTGTTTATTATTGAGAATAATTATTAGTTCACCCACAGGCTGCGGATATAACATTCTGAACCGCAGCTATTTGTGAATCTTTTCACAGTTTAAATTCCCCCGCACGCTTAGCCTTAATATTAGTACGTTATATTTACCCAAAATAATTTGAGTTGCAGAAAGGTGCGATGTCGCAGCACATGCCACTTGAAGTATTGCGGGTAAAACAGGCGTTCGCCTTAATTACCCATAGCATTAAGGAAGATCACATGCCGCAACAAAATTATCTGGATGAACTCACTCCGGCTTTTACGCCTTTACTGGCGATTAAAGAAGCCTCCCGCTGTTTATTATGTCACGACGCGCCCTGCAGCCAGGCTTGCCCGGCGCAAACCGATCCGGGGAAATTTATTCGCTCAATCTATTTTCGTAATTTTAAAGGTGCTGCCGAGACAATTCGCGAAAATAATGCCCTTGGTGCCGTTTGCGCCAGAGTGTGCCCTACGGAAAAATTATGCCAGAGCGGTTGTACCCGTGCGGGTGTCGATGACCCCATTGATATTGGTCGCTTACAACGTTTTGTTACTGATTTTGAACAACAAACCGGAATGGAGATTTATCAACCGGGCAGCAAGACGCGCGGTAAAGTCGCGATTATTGGTGCAGGCCCAGCCGGATTACAAGCCAGCGTGACGCTGACCAATCTGGGTTACGACGTCACAATTTATGAAAAAGGAGCGCAACCCGGTGGCTGGTTGTGTAACGGTATTCCGCAATTTCGTTTGCCGCAGTCGGTGCTGGATGCGGAAATCGCTCGCATCGAAAAAATGGGTGTAGCCATTAAGTGCAACTGTGAAATTGGCAAAACGCTTTCGCTGGAACAACTGAAAGCAGAAAACCGCGCAGTGCTGGTCACCGTGGGGTTATCGAGCGGTTCTCGGCTGCCGCTGTTTGAGCATAGCGACGTTGAGATCGCCGTCGATTTCCTGCAACGCGCGCGTCAGGCACAAGGCGATATCAGCATCCCGCAAAGCGCATTAATTATTGGCGGCGGCGATGTCGCGATGGACGTTGCCAGCACGCTGAAAGTTCTCGGCTGCCAGGCGGTGACCTGTGTAGCGCGCGAAGAGTTAGATGAATTTCCGGCAAGCAAGAAAGAGTTCACCAGCGCCCAGAAATTGGGGGTATCGATTATTGATGGCTTTACGCCAGTGGCGGTAGAGGGCAATAAAGTTACCTTTAAACATGTTCGTTTGCCGGGCGAACTGACAATGGCAGCGGACAAAATTATTCTCGCCGTCGGTCAACATGCCGAACTTACCGCTTTTGCGGCGCTGGAGCCGAAGCGCAACATCATCGAAACGAAAAATTACCAGACTCGCGACCCACAACTGTTTGCCGCTGGCGATATTGTTGAGGGCGACAAAACCGTGGTTTATGCCGTGAAGACCGGGAAAGAAGCCGCCGAGGCGATTCATCACTATTTAGAGGGAGCTTGCTCATGTTAACGAAAGATCTTTCTATTACCTTTTGCGGCGTGAAGTTTCCCAACCCGTTCTGCCTCTCTTCTTCGCCGGTAGGCAACTGCTACGAGATGTGCGCCAAAGCCTACGACACCGGCTGGGGCGGCGTGGTGTTCAAAACGATCGGCTTTTTTATCGCTAACGAAGTTTCGCCTCGTTTTGATCATCTGGTGAAAGAAGATACCGGTTTTATTGGCTTCAAAAACATGGAGCAGATTGCCGAACATCCCCTGGAGGAAAATCTGGCCGCTCTGCGTCGGTTGAAAGAAGATTACCCTGACAAGGTGCTGATCGCCTCGATCATGGGGGAAAATGAGCAACAATGGGAGGATCTGGCGCGTCTGGTGCAAAAAGCAGGCGCCGATATGATCGAATGTAATTTCTCCTGCCCGCAGATGACCTCTCATGCGATGGGGAGCGATGTCGGGCAAAGTCCGGAACTGGTAGAAAAATATTGTCGTGCGGTGAAACGCGGTTCCACGCTGCCAATGCTGGCGAAGATGACGCCGAATATCGGTGATATGTGCGAAGTGGCGCTGGCGGCGAAACGCGGCGGCGCAGATGGCATTGCGGCGATTAACACCGTCAAATCCATCACCAATATCGATCTGAATCAGAAAATTGGTATGCCGATCGTCAACGGTAAATCGAGTATTTCCGGTTATTCCGGTAAAGCGGTGAAACCAATCGCCCTGCGCTTTATTCAGCAAATGCGTACCCATCCGGAACTGCGTGATTTCCCGATTAGCGGTATCGGTGGTATTGAGACCTGGGAAGATGCAGCGGAGTTTTTATTACTCGGTGCGGCAACGTTACAGGTGACCACAGGCATCATGCAGTACGGTTATCGCATTGTGGAAGATATGGCGAGCGGGTTGTCGCATTATCTTGCCGATCAGGGGTTTGATTCATTGCAGGAGATGGTTGGCCTGGCGAATCATAATATTGTCCCGGCGGAAGATTTAGACCGCAGTTATATCGTCTATCCCCATATTAATCTTGATAAATGTGTCGGCTGTGGGCGCTGTTATATTTCCTGCTACGACGGTGGGCATCAGGCGATGGAATGGGATGATAAATCGCGCACGCCGCACTGTAATACCGAGAAGTGCGTCGGTTGTCTGCTTTGCGGTCATGTCTGTCCGGTGGGTTGTATTGATCTCGGGGAAGTGAAGTTTAAGAAAGGAGAAAAAGAACACCCGGTAACGTTGTAGAACCAGAGACGCATCCGGCATTTGGCTCCTGTCGCCGGATGCGGCGTGAACGCCTTATCCGGCCTACAAAACAACACAAATCATGATGTTATGTGCATTTATGACCGAATGCGAGCCACATTCATATCACTTCTTACGCGCGTATTTCAGTGAATCCAGCGCCACGGCGAAGATAATAATCGCCCCTTTGATGATGTACTGCCAGTATGGGTTTACGCCGATGTACGTCAGGCCATAGTTGATGACCGTAAAGATAATTACCCCGGTCACCACGCCAATCACCGTCCCCACACCGCCGCTGAACGATACGCCGCCCACCACGCACGCCGCGATAGCATCCAGCTCATACATAAAGCCGAGGTTGTTAGTCGCTGAGCCGATACGTCCGGCTTCTAACATTCCGCCGAAGGCATAGAACACACCAGACAGCGCATAAATCATCAGCAGATTCAGGCCGACGTTGACACCAGAAACCTTCGCCGCTTCCGGGTTACCGCCGATAGCAAAAATGTTCTTACCGAAGCGGGTTTTGTTCCACAGTACCCAAACGAACGCCACGGCAATCAGCGCGTAGAAGGTGATGTAAGAGAGCCGGAAACTCCCCAATGCAATAAAGCCCTGGGCAAAGGTGGAGAAACCGCTATCAAAACCGGAAATCGGTGACGCACCCACAAAATCGTAATAGAGCGAGTTAATGCCGTAGACGATAATCATCGTGCCGAGCGTGGTAATGAACGGCGTCACGTTGAGATAAGCGATAATCAGCCCGTTGATTAAACCGATAACCGCACCAATGGCACAGACAATCAGAATAACCAGCGCAATCGGCATCGTCGCCATTTCCGGGAACACTTTGTTGGCGTTTTCCATCGACTGCAATAACGTCGCTGCCACCACCGCTGCCAGCCCTACCTGGCGCCCGGCAGAAAGGTCGGTTCCCTGGGTGACAATTAACCCTGCCACGCCAAGCGCGATAATAATACGTACCGATGACTGGGTAAGAATATTACTTAAGTTCAACAGACTTAAAAAAGTAGGATCCTGGAAAATTATAATCGCCAGCAAAACTAAAAGAACGACGTAAATACCGCCCTCTTTCAGGTAAGTAAGAAAACTTTTCTTATTTAACGCACTCATGGGAAGCCCCTAATCTTAAAGGTGCAAAGACGCAAGACGCAGAATTTCGTTTTGCGTTGTTGTTTTTGTATCGACAATTCCGGAAACGAGACCATTGCTCATCACCAGAATACGGTCTGTTATCCCTAACAACTCTGGCATTTCTGAGGAGATAATAATAATCCCCTTGCCTTTCTTCGCCAGTTCAGCAATTAACTGATAAATTTCAAACTTCGCCCCGACATCAATACCGCGCGTCGGTTCATCGAGCATTAATATTTCTGGTTGCGTTAGCAGCCAGCGACCAATAATCACCTTTTGCTGATTACCGCCGGAGAGCGAACCAATTTGTGTTCGATGCCCCGGCGTTTTTACCCGCATTGAATCAATAACCCACTGGGTATCGCTTTTCATCCGCGAGTTATCCAGTAACCCAACTTTATTTTTGTAGTTGCGAATATTGGAAATTAACGAGTTAAAACCAATATCCAGATAGGCATAAATTCCCGTCGAGCGGCGCTCTTCGGTCACCAGTGCAAATCCGTGGTTAATAGCTTCGTTGGCGTTATGGTTATTGATCTTTTTGCCGTGCAACGTAATGGTGCCAGCCGATTTCTCGCGAATACCAAATAACGTCTCAACGATATCAGTACGTTTCGCTCCCACCAGACCGGCAATACCGAGGATCTCCCCTTTGTGCAGATCAAACGAAACATCGCGGATGGAAGGCTGGCGCAGCGACGTCAGGTTACGCACTTCCAGAATCACTTCGCCTGGCGTGTTTTGTTTGTCCGGGAAACGCTGGTTAAGAGAACGCCCAACCATCATGGCGATGATCTTGTCCATCGTCAGCCCTGCCAGCGGTTCGGTGGCGATCCACTGACCGTCACGCAATACGGTGACTTCATCACATAACTGGAAAATTTCTTCCATTTTATGCGAGATATAAACAATACCGCAGCCGCGCTCTTTTAATTTACGAATAATAGTGAACAGATGATTGACCTCTTTTTCGGTTAACGAAGAAGTCGGCTCATCCATAATCACGATTTTCGCGTTATAGGAAAACGCTTTGGCGATTTCGATCATTTGCATTTGCGAAACAGATAATGTCCCAACCCGCGCACGCGGATCGATATCAATATCCAGTTCATCAAAAATCGCTTTGGTTTCACGGTACATTTTGTCCTGATCGACAAACATGCCTTTGGTGGGATATCGCCCCAGCCACATGTTGTCCATCACCGACCGTTGTAATACCAGATTTAACTCCTGGTGTACCATCGAAATACCATTTTCCAGTGCTTCTTTGGCAGAATGAAAATCGATCTCTTTACCCTGGAATAAAATGGTGCCGGAGTCTTTTTGATAAATACCAAACAGGCATTTTAATAATGTCGATTTTCCTGCGCCGTTTTCTCCCATTAATGCATGGATAGAATGTGGCCGGACTTTTAAATTAACGTTATCAAGTGCCTTAACACCGGGAAAGGACTTGTTGATACCGCTCATTTCCAACAAGTATTCCCCGGAAGACGAAGCCGTTGAGCTGACCATATAATTTTACCTTGTTGGCCATACAATAAGGGCGCAGTAAACGACTGCGCCCAATCAGTCTTATTTCTTGCTAAATTCAGCCAGGTTGTCTTTATCTACGCCAACATAAGGAACGCGGACAACTTTATTGTCGATTTTCCAGTTGGTGCCATCAGCCGCACCTTTGCCATCGGCCAGGTTTTTCGCCAGATCAAAGGTCGCTTTCGCCTGGTTGTTAGCATCGTTCAGCACCGTGCCCGCCAGTGCACCGGATTTCACCAGTGCCAGAGCTTCTGGCAGCGCATCGACGCCAAACACCGGAATGCTGGACTTGTTGTGCGCTTTCAGTGCTTCTACTGCGCCCATTGCCATCGCATCGTTGTTGGCAATAACCACTTCGATTTTGTTGGCGTTCGGGCCAGACAGCCAGGCGTCCATCTTATCTTTCGCCTGAGCGGTGTCCCACATTGCGGTATCTAACTGTAACTGTTCCGTTTTGATGCCTTTGTCGTTCAGTTCTTTAATCACGTAGGTGGTACGCGCTTCTGCATCCGGATGGCCCGGTTCACCTTTCAGCAGTACGAACTGAATCTGACCATCTTTGTTGAGATCCCAACCCTGATTCGCCGCCCAGTGTTTAGCAATCAAATCGCCCTGAATAATGCCGGACTCTTTCGAGTCGGTGCCAACGTAGTAGGCTTTGTCGTAGCTATCCAGCGCCTTACGGGAAGGCTCTTTGTTGAAGAAAACGATTGGTACGTTTTGTCCGCGCGCTTTCTCAATCACTGTACCCGCAGCAGCCGGGTCAACCAGGTTGATTGCCAGCGCCTTCACCCCTTTCGCCAACAGCACGTCAATCTGATCGTTCTGCTTGGACTGGTCATTCTGCGAATCATTCATCAGCAACTGGACGTCTGGCGCGGCTTTCGCATCTTGTTCGATAGCCTTACGCACCACGGACATAAAGTTATCGTCATATTTATAAATCGTCACACCAATACGGGTATCAGCAGCGTGTGCAGCGGCACCGAATAACATGCTGGCCATCACAGCAGACAGGGTTAACACCTTCTTATTCATGGTATCTCCGGTTTTTCTTATGCAGGGTAGTGCTTGAGATAAATGCTCGGCGGGGCAGTATAGTTAATGAAGTGTTACTGAACGCCGAAGCTCACGTTTTAAAATTCGTTCTTCCATGCCCGGTAACGCTCCAGAAAACGGCTTTAATTGTTATTATGACGCTATAGCCTCGATAAAAGTGATTATTCACTGTTACATATAGGTTACAACGTTAAAACGGTGCAATCATAGCTATCGCATTGTTAAGATACTGTGAAATCACTCACAGATTGAAAGCGGTTACATCGCCTGATTTGTTGAGTTAGTGATCGCCGCCGCATTCTGGCGTGTTGCGACAGAATGCCGACGCACTAACGTCGGCATAAAACAGTGGCTGGCTCGCGGATCAATGTTGCCTGCTGCGCCCTGCAAGGCCAGTTCAGTAGCTAATTTTGCCATCGAAGCAATGGGATAACGCACGGTCGTTAATTGCGGGTCGGTGTAACGGGCAATGGGGATATCATCGAAACCGATGATGGAGAGATGTAACGGAATTGCAATGCCATTATCTTTTAATGCCGTCAGTGCGCCAGCGGCCATATTGTCGTTATAAGCAAACACAGCAGTAAGTTGCAGATTGCGTCCCAGTAGCTCGACCATTGCCGCCTCACCGCCGGGCATGTCCGGCGTGCCGGTGCCAATCCAGCTTTCCGGCGGAACAATATCCTGCTCTTTCAGCGCACTCATCCAGCCTGCTTTGCGCATTGCGTCATCTTCAATGCCGTGGCTGGAAGAAAGATAACCGATGCGTTGATGCCCGTTATTCAGCAACATGCGCGTCGCCATTCGGGCACCGCTGAGATTATCCAGGCAAACGCAACGATGAGCGTAACCCGGTACAACGCGGTTAATCAGCACCATACCGGGAATGTTGTCCATAAACTGCGCCAGTTCGTCGTCGCTTAACGCTTTTGAATGAACAATCAACGCATTACAACGCTGGCGAATTAACACCTCGATGGCGTGACGCTCTTTTTCCGCTTCATGATAGCTGTTGCCAATCAATACATATTTCTGATGTTGTTGGGCGACGAGATCGACGGCTTTCACCAGTGCGCCGAAAAATGCATCAGAAACGTCCATCACCACCACGCCAACGGTATCGCTCACCTGGGTTGCCAGCGCCTGGGCATTGGCGTTTGGTCGGTAATCCAGTTCACTCACGGCTTTCATTACCGCTTCACGCGTGTCCGCACTCACCAGAGTACTGTTATTGAGCACCCGGGAAACCGTTGCCACAGAGACGCCAGCCTGACGCGCTACATCACGAATGGTGATCATATTCACTACCTGTTGTGAGATTGCAGTAGTTTACTGCTTGCTGGCGGCTATTTTGTCAGCACTGAATACAGGACTTCGTGAATCGAGTCACAGCAATGGAAACGGTTACAGCCGTTTTGTTAATGAATGTGATCGAGATCGTTATCTTGATGTTTTAGACAATGCCGGTCCGGCAGCACGGAGGGTTAGCTGACGCCATAGCCATTCTACCGGCCCCTGGCGGAAGTAACGTAGCCAGATAACAGAGAAGAGGATATTCGCCAGCCATACCGGAATAACAAACGCCAGCAATTCCAGACGGTCAAACTGCATAAACAAACCGAGATGATAAAACAGCGTGGTACAAATTAGCGTTTGTAACAGGTAGTTGGTCAGCGCCATCCGTCCGACGCAGGCGATCGCCAGCACCAGCTTAAAACGGCTTAATTGTGGCCAGTAGCCGAACAGCAACGACGCATAACCCATCGCCTGAAATGGCGCACTCAGTTCACGCGGCATCTGAAGTAAGAAGGCGCACCAGCGATACGCCCAGTCCAGCCGCCATTGTAGTGCGATAGCAGGAAGGTTAATCATCAGCCCAATCGCCACCAGCACAAAACCGGTACGGCGATAGTGGCGCAAGCTGTACTGCCCTTTCAGCCAACCGCTACGCATCAATGCCGCGCCAATTAGCATCATCCCCGCCAGTTGCCAGCCATACTGCGCACCCAGTGCCAGTAAACTGTTCCCTACTCCATCGGCACGGTTACTGATGGCTTCCACGCCGCCGTGAAGTTTCCAGTATTTTTCATACAAAATGGCAGACGCATCCGGCGTCCAGGCGCGACTGGTCTGGCTGTCAGAAATCAACCCCAGCAGCAGCAAAACGCCAAGCCCTACCAGATACAACATGACGCCGGTATTAAACAGGCTTTTTACCGATGGCGCATCGCGCACCAGCCGCCAGCTGATTAAGCCCACCAGCCCGTAAGCCAGCAGAATATCGCCGTCCCAGAATAACAATCCGTGAATAAAGCCCAACAAAACTAACAGGGTGAGCCGCGACTGGATCCAGCGTCTGCCACGGGGAAGCAACATTTGCAGTCCCGCACCAAACAGCAGCGCAAAAAGCGTGAGGAATTTCACCTGGCCGATGAGATCGAGAAATGCCCATGTCCAGGCATCTTGCGACGTAATAGCGCCGTACCAGGCGGGATTGAGATAAGCCGCCTTTGGGAGTCCAAAGGCGCTGATGTTTAATAGCAGGATCCCCAGAATGGCGACGCCGCGAACAAAATCGAGCGTGACGTTGCGCTCCATGGTTCCTGCCTTTTAATCAGTTGTGATGACGCACGGCGCGCAGAAACTCGTGGCGCGTATTCTGACTGGATTTGAACAAACCACCGAGGGAGGTCGTTGTCGTGGCGCTGGTTGCATCGCGGATGCCACGCGCTTTCACGCAGTAATGCACCGCATCGATGGAGACCGCCACATTATTGGTGCCCAGCAGCGTTTGTAGCGCAATGAGAATTTGCTGGGTCAGACGTTCCTGCACCTGCGGACGCTGGGCAAAAAACTGCACAATGCGGTTAATTTTTGACAGACCGATCACCGAATCTTTCGGGATATAGGCCACCGTCGCTTTGCCATCAATAGTGACAAAATGGTGTTCACAGGTGCTGGTCAGGGTGATATCGCGCACGGTGACCATTTCATCGACCTTCATTTTATTTTCAATGAGGGTGATTTTCGGGAAGTTGGCGTAATCCAGACCGGAGAAAATTTCATCGACATACATTTTGGCGATGCGATGCGGTGTTTCCATCAAACTGTCATCAGCCAGGTCGAGATTCAGCAGCTGCATGATTTCGGTCATATGACCGGCAATAAGGCTTTTGCGCGTTTCGTTATCCATTTCATGCACGGGCGGGCGTAGCGGTGTTTCCAGTCCTCGCGCAACTAACGCTTCATGAACCAGGGCCGCTTCTTTACTGAGTGATGGCATTTATATTTTCTCCTGCAGGTGTGACGCCTCCGCCCTGCGTGGGGGCAAAGTTATTAAGCTGATTAGCAGCCTGATTATTGTGCGTGAGGTGACGCACATAATCCAGTATTCACAGCGATAATTATTGTAATTGCCGCTGCCTTTCAGCCGTAGATGTTAAAACATCGTTATGCATATGCGGAAGTGAAAGTTACTCACAACACACTGAATAAACGGTATGATGAAAAAATTGCAAACAACATAACAAGGAGCCACGCATGGAAATGCTCGAAGAGCACCGCTGTTTTGAAGGCTGGCAGCAACGCTGGCGGCACGACTCCAGTACCTTAAACTGTCCGATGATGTTCAGCATCTTTCTCCCGCCTCCCCGCGATAACGCCCCGCCGCCAGTGCTGTACTGGCTTTCGGGATTAACCTGCAATGACGAAAATTTCACCACCAAAGCGGGTGCCCAGCGCGTGGCGGCGGAACTGGGGATTGTACTGGTAATGCCAGACACCAGCCCGCGCGGCGAACAGGTTGCCAATGATGACGGCTACGATTTAGGCCAGGGCGCAGGTTTTTATCTTAACGCTACGCAATCGCCATGGGCGGCGCATTACCGGATGTATGATTATCTGCGCGATGAATTACCGGCGCTGATTCAGTCGCAATTTAACGTCAGCGATCGCTGCGCCATTAGCGGTCATTCGATGGGAGGTCACGGCGCATTGATTATGGCGCTGAAAAACCCTGGCAAATACACCAGCGTTTCCGCCTTTGCGCCAATTGTGAATCCGTGCAGCGTCCCGTGGGGAATCAAAGCGTTTAGCGCCTATCTGGGCGAGGATAAAAATGACTGGGAGGAATGGGACAGTTGCGCGTTGATGTACGCCAGTAATGCGCAGGATGCGATCCCGACGCTTATTGATCAGGGCGATAGCGATCAGTTTCTTGCCGACCAGCTTCAGCCTGCGGTGCTGGCAGAGGCCGCTCGTCAGAAAGCGTGGCCAATGACGTTACGTATTCAGCCGGGTTATGACCACAGTTACTACTTCATCGCCTCTTTTATAGAGGATCATCTGCGCTTCCATGCGCAGCATTTACTGAAGTAAAACTTAGCCCGGTTCGCCGGGCATCTTCTCATCAGAAGCGATAATCCACCGCCATAAAGTAACGACGTCCGTCTTCGTTATAGCTGTAGTCGTCACGACTGAGATCTTTATCAGTCAGGTTCAGCACGCCCGCACGCAGTTTGACGTCTTTGGTCACCTGCCAGGCCGCGCCGGTATTCCAGATCGTATAGCCACCAGGCGTTTTGGCCGTATCACTGTCGGCACGTTTCTGTCCGGTATAGTGACCAGAAACATAGAATGACCAGTCTTCCAGCATCAGCGGTTTCCAGTCCAGCGTACCGTTAGCGGTATGGAACGGCAGGTCGGAAAGCGGTTTGTTTTCGCCATTGCTGACATCACGACCATCGTTGTAGGTGTAGTTGAGTGACAGCTTCCATTCGTCATTGAACGGAATTTTCAACTCAGTCTCCACGCCCTGAATTCGCGCTTTGTTAACGTTGTAGTAGCTGAATACCGGTATCCGTCGCCCGTTAGCGCCCGTTTCAAAACCGACAAAGTTCTGGTAACCCGGTGCAGCGTTAACGTCAGACGTGCGGCTGATGCTAATACGATCTTTCACATCGTTGCGGAAAACAGTCACGCTGGATTCAACCCCTTCCAGCCAGCCATCTTCACCCATGTAGTAAAGCCCCAGTTCCCAACTTTCGCTGGTCTCTGGTTTCAGATCCGGGCTGCCGACAATTTTACATGCACCACGGCAGGAATTTGTCGTCCAGTCAGGGCTAAGCTGCAACAAAGAAGGCGCTTTAAAAGCCGTTGCCCAGCCACCTTTCACGGTAACGGTGTCGGTAGCGTTATAGACCAGATAGGCACGCGGGCTCCAGTGATCGCCGTAGGTTTCATGATCATCCATACGCACGCCGGTCGTCAGCGCCAGTGGTTCAAAGATCCGCCATTCATCTTCCACAAACAGCGCGTACTGGCTGGCAGACGTTTTGGTGCTGGTGCCACCGGTCAGGTTTACTGCATCACTAAGTTTATCGTGACGCCATTCACCGCCAACCGTGACAAACTGATTAATCGCCGTCAGCGGCAGCGTGTATTTGCCATCAACGGTATTGCTTTCAGAGGTAATTGGGCTGCTGTTGCCAAGGTTTTTGTTTTCGACTTTCTCGCCGTAATATTTCAGTTCGCTGGTGCCGTAATCCCAGCGACCATTATGGCTGACAGAGTAGTTCTGGCGTTCCAGGCGGTTTTTGTCCAGCGAGTCGGAATCACGATCCTGACGGTCGAAACCGTAACCGGCGGTAAAATCGTGATTTTGATTCGGCGTCCAGGCAAATTCGACATTGCCGTCGCGGCTGGAGAATCCTTCAATACGCGGTGTTTCTCCGGTATCGGTGGTGGTTGAGTTTTGCGGGTCATCCTTTTCACGTTTCGCCAGGCTGCCGTAGGCTTTCATCCCCAGCACACCGTCAATTAATGGCCCGCTGGTGAAGAACTGACCGTTGTACGTGTCACCACGATCGCGATGTTCCTGAATGGTGGTATCGACCGTAACAGTGCCCGTCCATTTTTGACCGATTTTTTTGGTGATGATATTGACCACGCCGCCAAGCGCATCAGAACCGTACAACGAGGACATCGGGCCACGTACCACTTCAATACGTTCGATGGAATCAACCGGGATCCAGTTCAGATCAAAGTCATTGTGGCGAAAGACAGCATTGCGGGAGTTAACGCGTTTACCATCGACAAGAATCAGCGTGTAACTGCTGTCCAGCCCACGAATACTGACGCCCTTGCGGTTATCCCCTTCGTTAGTCAGTTGTACGCCCGGCACTTCTTTGAGGACATCTTTCAGGTTCTGTACTGGTTTACGCTGCAGGTCTTCCTGGGTAATGACGCTGATACTGGCAGGTGCGTCTTTAAGGTTTTGTTCAACGGAAGATGCGGTGACAACCATCGTCTCGCCATCATCATCAACCGCCAACACAGGCCATGCACAAGAAATTGCGGACAAACACAGCCCGACCCGTACGAAAGGGTTCAACCTAAACATTCCATATCTCCATGAGGTAACTACGAAAATAAAATGGGTTATCGCTCACATCTTCTTCACGTCCCCTTGCGTACGGCAGCATCGCGGTGGACTTTTTATAGGCAGGAGATCACTCCAGAAAGCCTGAACAGCCTCTGATTTGTCAGCCTTTTTTGATTTCCGCGTAACAATAATGCAAACGATAACAATTATCAATTCAATTGTTAAATTTTATATCCGCATGAATATCAAGGAAAAGAAAAAGCCCTCTCGGTTGAGAGGGCTTTATAAGGAAGGAGTAAAACTTATTTCTTATCGTTCTGCGGGAACTTCATTTCGCTGTAACGCACGAAGTGGGTTCCTTTAATCAACTTGTAACCAAACCAGATGGCCAGGAACAGCGGGATACCAATATAGGTTGCCGCTACGCCGCCCCAGTCGATGGTATCTTTCAGGAACGCCTCGTAGTTCTGGCCCAGGGTAATAATCAGACACAGAATGAAAGCGAAGATCGGTCCCAACGGGAAGAAGCCCGAACGGTACGGCAGGTCGTTAATGTCGTGTCCCTGCAATACATAGCCGCGACGGAAACGATAGTGGCTGATAGCAATCCCCAGCCAGGCGATAAAGCCTGTCATCCCGGAGGTGTTCAGCAGCCACAAATACACCGTCTGGTTACCAAACATGGAGGTCAGGAAACACAGACCGGCAATCACCGTCGTGGCATACAGCGCGTTACGCGGTACACCGCCACGTGACAGTTTGGCGAAAATACGCGGCGCTTTTCCGTCACACGCCAGGGTGTAAAGCATACGGGTAGATGCGTACATACCGGAGTTACCCGCCGACAGTACTGCAGTCAGAATGACCGCGTTCATCACCGCCGCCGCAGAAAGCAGCCCCGCGTGCTGGAACACCAGCGTGAACGGGCTGACGCTGATGTCTTTCACGTCGTTACGCAGCAGGCTTGGATCGGTGTACGGAATGATCAGGCTGATGATCAGAATCGCAAACACATAGAACAGCAGGATTCGCCAGAATACCTGACGCACCGCACGCGGAATATTTTTCCCAGGATCTTCAGATTCGCCCGCAGCAATACCAATCAGTTCGGTTCCCTGGAAGGAGAAG
The DNA here is from genome assembly GCF_002965965.1 of Escherichia sp. MOD1-EC5495. Classification (NCBI taxonomy): domain Bacteria; kingdom Pseudomonadati; phylum Pseudomonadota; class Gammaproteobacteria; order Enterobacterales; family Enterobacteriaceae; genus Escherichia; species Escherichia sp. MOD1-EC5495. The sequence goes on along the minus strand of NZ_PTRI01000004.1, from coordinate 103,376 downwards.
CCGACAATCATTGCCACACCGATCATCGCCGCAAAACCACCGGCAAACGGTGCTTCACCTATCGTCCAGTTGCTCCAGCCCACAGGCTGCGCGCCTTTGAAGATACCGATAATCATCATCACGCCGACGACGATAAAGATAATCACTGTTGTGACTTTGATCAGTGAGAACCAGTACTCCGCTTCACCAAAGCCTCTGACCGAAATGTAGTTCAGCAGGAAAATGACGCCAAGGAACAGCGCACTCCAGATCCAACCGGGAACATCCGGGAACCACCAGCTCATGACTAACTGCGCAGCCACCAGGTCAACGGCGATAGTCACCGCCCAGTTGTACCAGTAGTTCCAGCCCAGCGCGAAGCCAAAGCCCTCTTCCACATAGTTCTGACCGTAAGTCGCAAACGAACCAGACACTGGCATATACGCCGCCAGTTCGCCAAGACTGGTCATCAGGAAGTAGACCATCAGGCCAATCAAAATATACGAGAGCAGCGCCCCGCCCGGACCTGCCTGAGAAATCGTTGCGCCAGAGGCAACAAAAAGACCCGTACCGATGGAGCCGCCAATGGCAATCATCGTCAGGTGACGCGCCTTTAATTCACGGCGTAAGCCCGGCGCTTCTGTTGTTTTAGTTTCGGAAACCATACAAAAATGCTATCCATCTTAAAAATGAGGCGCGATTGTAGCAGACGATTTGCAATCCTTCCGGTAGAAATGCGCTTTTATAAGAGACCTTCATGATCGCCCAGGAATTATAAGTAAAGCAGCCAATCTCTTTTCTGGCGAATGCATGACGCTGGCGCTGCGTCACGAAATCGACACAGCACCAGCATGTTCCTGTATCGCGACTTAACGCGGCACATTAGCGGGATCGCAATAGTCCAGAAAGCGCCGTAGCGCGTTGGAAAGGTGTTTTTGCCGATGATGAATACGCCACAACGTACGCATCAGGCGCGGTAGAGGGACAGCAACTTCACTTAATGTGCCAGCCTGTAATTGATCTTCTATTACCCGTCGCGACAGGCAGCTAATTCCCAACCCATGACGCACCGCGTGTTTGATAGCTTCGGAGTTACCTAATTCCATCGCCATCTCAAATTTCGGTAAATGCGACAGTAACAGATAATCGACAATCTCCCGCGTGCCGGAACCACGTTCGCGCAGGATCCACGGCGCAGCGGCCAGTTGTTCTAAGGTGACCGGACCACGAGCCAACGGCGAAGTCGGCGCGGCGAAAACCACCAGCTCGTCTTCCAGCCACGGCTCAGAAATGATTTCAGTGCTGTGGCATGGTCCTTCAATAAAGCCAATATCAACGCGGAAATCCAGCACCGCCTGCATCACGTCCTGGCTGTTACCAACGCTAAGTTCAATCGGCAACTGCGGGTAATCATGGCGATAACGGGCGATAACTGCGGGCAGGATGTAATTACCAATGGTGCTACTGGCGTAGACACGAATCGCGCCGTTGTCTTCGCGAAACAGTTGTTCGATTTCGACGGCCTGTTCCAGCAATGCCAGCGCACGCGGGTAAAGCAGCCGTCCGTGCTCATTGACCACCAGTCTTTTACCCACGCGATCAAACAGTTGCACGCCTAGCTGCCCTTCCAGATCGGTCAACGCCGCGCTCACTGCTGATTGCGACAACGCCAGCATCACCGACGCCTGGGTGGTGGATCCACTTTTCAATACTTCTGCAAAAACTTCCAACTGTCGAAGGGTGATGTGCATAGTCGCTTACCACTTATAAAGATTAATTATAAATATATAATCAATTTTATTTTTAAACCAGTTAGTCGTAACCTTATGCCCGGATAAAGGAGAGGGTTATGACGAATATCACCTTACAGAAACAACATCGTACACTGTGGCATTTCATTCCGGGGTTAGCCCTGAGTGCAGTTATCACCGGGGTCGCCCTGTGGGGTGGTTCCATTCCCGCTGTTGCGGGTGCCGGGTTTAGTGCCCTCACTCTCGCAATCCTGTTGGGGATGGTTTTAGGTAACACAGTATATCCGCATATCTGGAAAAGCTGTGACGGCGGTGTGCTGTTTGCCAAGCAACATTTACTACGTCTGGGTATTATTCTTTACGGTTTCCGTTTGACGTTTTCACAAATTGCCGATGTCGGTATCAGTGGGATCATCATTGACGTGTTGACACTGTCCAGCACCTTCCTGCTGGCCTGCTTCCTGGGGCAGAAAGTGTTTGGCCTGGATAAGCACACCAGTTGGTTGATCGGTGCTGGTAGCAGTATTTGTGGTGCTGCGGCGGTTCTGGCGACTGAGCCGGTAGTGAAAGCGGAAGCCAGTAAAGTGACCGTGGCTGTTGCAACCGTCGTTATCTTCGGGACCGTCGCGATTTTCCTCTACCCGGCGATATATCCGCTGATGTCTCAATGGTTTAGTCCGGAAACTTTCGGTATCTACATTGGTTCGACTGTGCACGAAGTGGCGCAGGTGGTGGCGGCAGGTCATGCCATCAGCCCGGATGCAGAAAACGCAGCAGTTATTTCCAAAATGCTGCGCGTGATGATGCTGGCTCCGTTCCTCATCCTGCTGGCGGCACGTGTTAAACAGCTGTCTGGGGCTAATGGCGGCGAGAAAAGCAAAATCACCATTCCGTGGTTTGCCATCCTGTTCATCGTCGTTGCCATCTTTAACTCGTTCCACCTGTTACCGCAGAGCGTGGTGAACATGCTGGTAACGCTGGATACCTTCCTGCTGGCAATGGCGATGGCGGCGCTGGGTCTGACTACTCACGTCAGCGCGCTGAAAAAAGCCGGGGCGAAACCTCTGCTGATGGCACTGGTACTGTTTGCCTGGCTGATTGTTGGTGGTGGTGCGATTAACTATGTGATTCAAAGCGTCATCGCATAAACCACTACATCTTGCTCCTGTTAACCCGCTATCATTACCGTTTTCCTCCAGCGGGTTTAACAGGAGTCCTCGCATGAAATACATTGGAGCGCACGTTAGTGCTGCTGGCGGTCTGGCAAATGCCGCAATTCGCGCCGCCGAAATTGACGCAACCGCGTTTGCCTTGTTCACCAAAAATCAACGTCAGTGGCGTGCCGCCCCCCTCACGACACAGACCATCGATGAATTCAAAGCCGCCTGTGAAAAATATCACTACACGTCGGCGCAAATTCTTCCCCATGACAGTTATCTGATTAACCTCGGACATCCGGTCGCTGAAGCCCTGGAAAAATCACGCGATGCGTTTATAGATGAAATGCAGCGTTGCGAACAACTGGGGCTTTCTTTGCTCAACTTCCATCCTGGCAGCCATCTGATGCAGATTTCAGAAGAGGATTGCCTTGCGCGCATTGCGGAATCCATCAACATTGCGCTGGATAAAACACAAGGCGTGACAGCGGTGATTGAAAATACCGCCGGTCAGGGCAGCAACTTAGGGTTTAAATTCGAACATCTCGCGGCGATTATCGACGGCGTGGAAGATAAATCCCGCGTCGGCGTCTGCATTGATACCTGCCATGCTTTTGCCGCTGGGTATGATTTGCGTACTCCAGCCGAATGCGAGAAAACGTTCGCAGATTTTGCCCGTATTGTCGGCTTTAAATATCTGCGTGGGATGCACCTCAACGATGCAAAAAGCACCTTTGGCAGCCGCGTTGACCGCCATCATAGCCTCGGTGAAGGCAATATCGGTCATGATGCGTTCCGCTGGATCATGCAGGACGACCGTTTCGACGGCATTCCGCTGATCCTTGAAACCATCAACCCGGATATCTGGGCAGAAGAGATCGCCTGGCTAAAAGCGCAACAAACTGAAAAAGCGGTAGCCTGAAGATGAATAACCGGGAGAAGGAGATCCTTGCAATTTTACGGCGTAACCCGCTGATTCAGCAGAATGAAATTGCTGACATGCTGCAAATCAGCCGTTCGCGCGTTGCGGCGCATATTATGGATTTAATGCGCAAAGGGCGGATTAAAGGCAAAGGTTACATTCTCACTGAGCAGGAATACTGCGTAGTGGTGGGGACAATCAATATGGATATTCGCGGGATGGCGGATATCCGTTATCCGCAAGCAGCTTCTCATCCCGGTACGATTCATTGTTCGGCAGGCGGCGTTGGGCGCAATATCGCCCACAATCTGGCATTGTTAGGCCGCGACGTCCATTTACTCTCGGTGATTGGCGATGATTTTTATGGCGAGATGCTCTTAGAAGAGACGCGCCGTGCCGGGGTGAATGTCTCTGGTTGCGTTCGTTTACATGGTCAAAGCACATCGACGTATCTGGCAATTGCCAATCAAGACGAACAAACCGTACTGGCGATTAATGATACCCATCTGCTGGAACAGTTAACGCCGCAATTATTGAACGGATCACGTGATTTACTTCGTCATGCGGGCGTGGTACTGGCAGATTGCAACCTGACTGCCGAGGCGCTGGAGTGGGTCTTTACCCTCGCCGATGAAATCCCGGTATTTGTCGATACCGTTTCAGAATTCAAAGCGGGCAAAATCAAACACTGGCTGGCGCATATTCACACCCTGAAACCCACTTTGCAGGAACTGGAAATTTTATGGGGAAAGGCGATCACCAGCGATGCTGACCGTAATGCCGCAGTGAATGCGTTGCATCAGCAAGGTGTTCAGCAACTGTTTGTTTATTTGCCCGATGAATCCGTTTATTGCAGCGAAAAGGATGGCGAGCAATTTTTGCTGACTGCGCCAACGCATACGACGGTGGACAGTTTTGGTGCCGACGATGGTTTTATGGCAGGCCTGGTGTATAGCTTTCTGGAAGGAAACAGTTTCCTTGACAGCGCCCGTTTTGCGATGGCCTGCGCGGCAATTTCGCGCGCCAGCGGCAGCATAAATAACCCTACCCTGTCTGCCGATAACGCGCTTTCATTAGTGCCGATGGTGTAACAATGCTGCCGGATGCGACGCTTGACGCATCTTATCCGGCCTTGTTATCAACACTTAGTGGGTTTTGATGTAGCCGCGCACGCACTCTTCGACTAATCCCCAGAACCAGTCGGTATCGATGGTGATGCCGACTTTGGTATTAGCGGGCTTGCCGAGAACGCCCAGCTTGTCGCAGACGGTACGCCCGTAGCAAGGGCCGCTGTTGACGTCCACTTCGACGTACATTTCCTGGGTTTTAATACCATCAGGGTTGATTAGATAACCGATGCAGGTGGCGTCATGCACCGGACCGCCAGCCAGGCCATAGTTTTCGAACTGCGTTTTGAGAGTGAAGTTCATGATGTCGCTGAACAGCTCGCCGGCAGGGCCGCCTGCCCTTTCCATCCGCGCAATCACATCCGGGGTACACACGGTCTGGTTAGTGAGATCGAGGCCCATCATCACCAACGGAACGCCGGAGGTGAACACCACGCGTGCGGCTTCCGGGTCGGCAAAGATGTTGAACTCGGCAGACGGGGTGAAGTTGCCAGTACCGTAAGCGCCGCCCATCAGCACAATTTCACGGATTTTTGGCAGGATCGCCGGTTGCATACGCATCGCCACGGCGATGTTTGAAAGCGGCCCCACCGGCACCAGAGTGATATCGCCTTCACTTGCCATCAGGGTATCGATGATATATTTCACCGCATGAGTGCTTTCTGCCTGGCGGGTCAGCGGCTCGAATACCGGGCCATCCAGTCCGGTTTCACCGTGAATATTATCGGCAACGATTTGTTTGCGCATAATTGGCTGCGGCATTCCCGCATAAACCGGAACATTAATCTCCAGTTTCTGACAAACATTCAGGCCATTAATTAATGTTTTATCAAGCGTCTGATTACCCGCCACAATGGTGATACCTAATAAATCAATCGCCGGATGTTTCGCGGCCATCATTATGGCAATAGCATCATCATGACCCGGATCACAATCCAGAATAATTTTTCTCTTTTCCATTGTTTATTTCCCCTGTTTCAAGTTGCGTTATTTTTTCTACAGCAAAGAAAATTCGACCGGCCGATGATTGAATCTTAACAACAGCGTACGTATGCTAAATATGAGAAATCTCATAGCGGATAAACATCGTGAAAGAAATCCACAATAATGAACTTAAACAGCAACTGATTGGTGAGTCCGCATTTAATGAGTGCTTTTCAACGGATGTTTCAGCCGATACGCGGCTGTTTCATTTTTTAGCGCGTGACTACATTGTGCAGGAAGGGCAACAGCCGTCCTGGCTGTTTTATCTGACGCGAGGCCGCGCCAGGCTTTACGCCACGCTTGCCAATGGGCGCGTGTCGCTGATTGATTTCTTTGCCGCGCCCTGTTTTATTGGCGAGATTGAGTTAATCGATAAAGACCATGAACCGCGTGCGGTGCAGGCTATTGAAGAGTGTTGATGTATTGCGCTCCCCATGAAACACTACCGCCCGCTATTATTAAACGACACGCTATTTTTACGAAAACTCTGTGTCGCCTTAAGTCATAAAAATTATCGCAATATTATTTCTTTAACTCAGAATCAATCATTTCCGTTAGTGAATCGCCTGGCAGCATTTATATTACTCTCGCAGGAAGGTGAACTTTATCACGAAAAGCATACGCAAGCGGCAGAGTATTTAGGCGTTTCTTACCGACACCTTTTATATGTTCTCGCACAATTCATTCACGACGGTTTATTAATTAAAAATAAGAAAGGGTATCTGATTAAAAACAGAAAGCAGTTGTCAGGACTGGCGCTGGAGATGGACCCGGAGAATAAATTCTCCGGGATGATGCAGTAAAAATTATTTGCAATAGCGCGATAGCCGGATGCGGCGCTTGACGCGTCTTATCCGGCTTACAAATCGAGCATTACGCCAGCCCAATAAAGAACCCGGCAATGGTCGCACTCATCAGGTTGGAGAGCGTAGCCGCTGCCAGCGCACGTAATCCAAGCTGGGCGATTTCCGGCGCGCGTTTTGGCGAAATAGCCGAGAACGCCCCAACGACAACACCGATAGAACCAAAGTTAGCGAAACCACAAAGCGCAAAGGAGATAATGGCAACTGTTTTCACGTCCAGCGTGCCGCCCGTTTGCAGATATGGCGAGAAACTCAGGTAAGCGACAAATTCGTTAATCGCCAGTTTCTGTCCAATCAGGCTACCCGCAAGATTGGCATCACTCCAGTCCACGCCCATGATCCACGCCAACGGTGCCAGAACATAGCCAAAAATACTTTCCAGAGAGGCATTGGCAAAACCAAACCAGCCGCCAATTCCACCGATAATGCCGTTGATCAGCGCAATAATCGCCACAAACGCCATCACCACCGTCGCCACACCTGCGGCAATTTTCAGTCCGGTCATCGCACCGCTTGCCGCTGCTTCGATAAAACTTTTTGGCGGCGTTTCGCTGAACGACAGGTTTTCAAATGTCACCTGCGAAGGCTCGGTCGCCGGGCTAAGAATACGCGCAAACAAAATACCGCCGGGGATCGCCATCAGCGATGCCGCTAACAGATAGTCAATCGGCACACCCATTCCGGCATAACCAATCATCATCGAACCGGCAATAGATGCCATGCCGCTACAAATTGCGGTAAACAACTCGTTGCGATTCATGCGATCAATAAACGGTTTAACGATCGCCGGGATCTCGTTTTGCCCAAGGAAAATGGTGGTGACCGCGACAAAAGATTCTATTTTGCTGATGTTGAGAGCTTTCTGGAAAATACTGCCAAGAATGCGGATCAGCAGTCCCATCACGCCAATGTAGTACAGCAGACTGATGAGCGCAGTAACGAAAATAATCGCCGGAAGTACGCGAAAGGCGAAGATAAAGCCCGCGCCATCAAACAGGACATCCATTTTCGGCCCCACCAGCGAACCAAAAATAAAGGCGCTACCCGCATCGCTGTAGGACATGACTTTATGGACGCCCAATGCTGCCTGTTCTACCGCCCATTTTCCCGGTGGGAAGTAGAGCATAATGCCGCCAATGGCGATTTGCAGCAGCAGCGCGGCTCCAACCGTGCGCAAACTGATGCTCTTTTTATTCACTGACAACACAAACGCTATTGCCAGTAACACCACCATCCCCACAACACTTCTCATTATATCCATAATGATTTCCCTTCATGCCCGTAAACCCGGCGCCAGCGCCAGGTTTCAGTATGTATGATGAGTACGGGCGACGGCTTTCTGCCCGTCAGAAATTAACCCGCGAGACGCTGGTATTCTTTGGCAATTTCGCTCGCCAGAATGGCGTTGTTAAACACCAACTGGATGTTGGATTTCAGGCTATCGCCACCGGTCAGTTCCGCAACGCGTGCCAGCAGGAACGGCGTACTTTCTTTACCGATTACACCTTGCTCTTCAGCTTCGGCAACTGCCTGATCAATTGCAGCGTTAATACTTTCTTCCGGCATCGCAAACTGTTCCGGAATTGGGTTTGCCACTACCAGGCCACCGTTCAGACCGCTTTGCCATTTCACCGCCATCGCACGGGCAATTTCGCTGGCGCTGTCGAGGCGGATACTGACTTCAAACGGGCTGGTGCGGCAGAAAAACGCTGGCAATGCTTTGGTCTGATAACCAATCAACGGCACACCGAAAGTTTCTAAATATTCGGTGGTTAAGCCTAAATCGAGAATAGATTTTGCTCCGGCACAAACTACGGTGACATTAGTGTGCGCCAGTTCCTGTAAATCGGCGGAAATATCGAAAGTATTTTCCGCCCCGCGATGAACACCGCCAATACCGCCGGTGGCAAATACTTTAATTCCTGCAAGCGCAGCAATAATCATGGTGGAAGCAACGGTGGTTGCACCATTTTTTCCGGCAGCAACAACAAAAGGTAAATCGCGACGGCTAACTTTCGTTACGTTATGTCCTTCACGACCCAGCAATTCAATTTCTTCTTTGCTTAAGCCCACTTTCATCACGCCGCCAATAATAGCGATAGTGGCTGGTACAGCGCCCTGTTGACGAATAGTTTCTTCTACTTCAATTGCGGTCTGGGCGTTTTGCGGGAACGGCATCCCGTGAGAGATAATGGTCGATTCCAGCGCCACAACCGGTTTTTTGTTTTTTAAAGCGTCCTGCACTTCCGGGGAAATTTGTAATAATTCAGGGGAAATTTTTAATTCAGACATTCTGCGTTCTCCACTAACGATATAACGTTGGCAATCGATAAATCGGGGTTATTGGTGTATTCACAGGAGAGCGCCATTGACGAACATCCCTGTGCAAAACGAACAGATTCGGCAAACGGCATCCCGTCTACCCAACACGAAGCAAGTCCCGCCATCATGGCATCGCCCGCTCCGGTAACATTAATGACATTGGTTTTAATCGGTGCAGACCAGCCGTTTTCGCCGCTGATATCACTGTAATAAACACCATCGCCACCCATGCTCAGAACCAGTCGGTTCAGGCCATGTTGATGGAACCAGGCGGCAACCTTTGCCACATCTTCACTTCCGGAAAGCGCAATCCCGCTCAGGGTTTCTGCTTCCAGACGGTTTGGCTTCAGGGTGTGAATTTGACTTAATCGCTCACGTACTTTGACGCATTTCCAGGCCGAAACCGGATCGACAAATACCGGTACGTCGGCGGCATTATCCAGAATCCAGACCAATGCCTCTTCACTGATATTACAGTCTGCGACAATGACCTTAGCCCCCTGAATAAATTCACGGTGCTGTGCGAGATATTCCGCTGAAATACAGTTGCTAATATTCATGTCATTTATAGCAACCAGCATTTCACCGGTATTATCGAGTAATGATAAATAGCTCGACGTATTTTCCCCTGGCACAATCAGACATTTATCGACATAAACGCCGGATTGATTGGTTTGCGTTAGCAGCGATTGACCATAAAAATCACTGCCTACGGCGCTCAGTAGCCAGGCTTTATTCCCCAGCAACGCGAGGTTTTGTGCGATATTGCGCCCTACTCCACCGGGAGTAAATTTTATTTTCCCTGGATTTGAATCCGCATAGTTTAATGATTCATGTGAATATCCGGCGACATCAATATTCGCCGAACCTATAATTACGACATAATCCTTTTCGCGCATAGCACGTCCCCTGGTAAAAAATTACCAACTCTGTCAATCCACAAGAATATAGGTACTGCAAAGACGGTTTAAACATGTGTTCATATTTAAACATGTGCTCATAGTATGCATGTTTTACTTAAAGTAAATTACCGCCAGAGGGGCAAAATGAGCAGATTTGAACAGGCTCACAAAACGCTATTATTGGCGGTTTTAGAAAAAGCGAAGAAATTGTGAAGTGATGCACAGAACGAAAACAATAAAAAAGGGCAGAAATTAATCTGCCCTTGAGGAAATGACGTTACTGTTTGATGAGAGTGTCAGCTTTCTGTTGGAAAATAAAACCATTCAAAATCATAGAATTGCCGTCAACAATTTATCACTCACCTTGCACTCATCAAATGATACAGGGCAGAAAATTTCTGCCCTGTAGTTCACGTTTTATTATGCTGCTTTCGCCACAACGTCCGCTTCCGGACGTTTCAGGAAGGCATAGGCCAGACCCGCCACCAGCGTACCAGCAATAATTGCCACCAGGTAACCCAGTACCGGCGTAATGGCGCCAGGGATCAGCAGAACAAACAGACCACCGTGCGGTGCCATCAGTTTCGCACCAATCGCCATTGAGATTGCGCCAGTCAGCGCCCCACCCACGATACAGCACGGCAGCACACGCATCGGATCACGAGCAGCAAACGGAATTGCACCTTCCGAAATAAAGCACAGTCCCAGTACCAGAGCGGCTTTGCCACCTTCCTGCTGCGCTTTGTCGAATTTGCGACGCGCCACCATTGTTGCCAGGCCCATTGCCAGCGGTGGCACCATACCTGCCGCCATAATCGCCGCCATCGGGCCATAGGTTTGAGTACTCAGCAGACCCACACCGAACGCGTACGCTGCTTTGTTTACCGGACCGCCCATGTCAGTACACATCATGCCACCGAGGATCGCCCCCAGCAGAACCGCATTCGCAGTACCCATGGTTTGCAGCCAGTGAGTCAGACTTTCGAGGATGCCAGCAACCGGTTTACCGATCAGGTAGATCATCGCCAGACCGACCACCAGACTGGAAATCAGCGGAATGATCAGAATCGGTTTCAGCGCCTCCATACTCTGTGGCAGTTTCAGTTGCGTACTGATTAACTTCGCGATGTAACCCGCCAGGAAGCCCGCAATAATCCCGCCAATGAAGCCAGAACCGGTGCTGACCGCCAGCATACCGCCAATCAGACCCGGCGTGAGACCCGGACGATCGGCAATGGAGAAGGCAATGTAACCCGCCAGTACCGGCACCATCAGCGCAAAGGCTGAACCACCGCCAATCTGCATCAGCGCCGCCGCCAGCGTCCCTTGCTCTTTAAACGCTTCGATACCAAAAGCAAAGGAAAGCGCGATACACAGACCACCCGCAACCACCATTGGCAGCATGTAGGAAACGCCCGTCAGCAGGTGACGGTACGCGCCTGCACTCTCTTTCTTACCTTCAGTAGTTGCCGTTTGAGCTTTGCCCGCCGGTTCGTAAGGCGTCGCTTCAGCAACCGCTTTATCCAGCTCCTGCGCCGTTTTCTTCAGCGCCAGACCGGTAGAAGTGCGATACATCGGTTTACCGGCAAATTTTGCCAGATCCACTTCGATATCTGCTGCCACAATCACCAGATCCGCTGCTGCCACTTCTTCAGGCGTGATCGCGTTACCCGCACCAACGGAGCCACGAGTTTCAACTTTCACCCACCAGCCACGTTTTTTCGCTTCGGTTTCAATGGCTTCAGCAGCCATAAAGGTATGTGCTACGCCAGTTGGGCAAGCAGTCACCGCAACCACGCGTTTCGGGCCGCTGGCGGCAATCGGTGCTGTCGCAGCGGCCGGCGCAGTGTAAGGCTTCGCATGGCCTTTGGCTTCACTCAGGAACAGCTCAGGGTGCGCGACTGCGCGGGAAATATCGCCCAGCCAGACATTTTTACCGTTCAGCGCGCTGTCGTTCGGGATGGAATCACCCAGAACAATCGCCATTTCAGCGTCGTTCGGATTGTCGATGATTTCCAGTTTTGCTTTTCGCGCCGCCGCGCCCAGCAGGGTCTTCGCCATATAGGCGCGTGCCTGACCGAGATTAGCGTCAATAATCAGCAGCGTTTTCATTATGCCTCTCCTGCTGTCAGTTAAAAGGTTGTAAGTCGACGCGCGCCATCATTGCGGCCAACTGCGGACGATCGGTAATACCCACATTGCTTTGACTGACCGCCAGGGCTGCAACAGCCGTTGCCAGACGCAGTGTGTGTTCACTGGATTCACGCATCAGCAAGCCATAAATGAGGCCGCCAACCATGGAATCCCCTGCGCCAACAGTGCTTACGACATCGACTGACGGTGGTTTGGCGATCCATTCGCCGGAGGCATTAACCCAAAGCGCGCCTTCGGCACCCAGTGAAATTACGACATGCGCGATACCTTGTTCACGTAGCGCATGTGCAGCTTCAATGACATCTTTCATTTCAGGCAGTTTACGGCCTGCCCAGATTTCCAGCTCGCGACGGTTAGGTTTCACCAGCCACGGTGCCGCTTTCAAACCTGCCACTAATGCTTCGCGGCTACTATCAAAGATAATGCAAGGACACTGACTACGCAGGCGAGTCATCCAGTCGGTGAATGCTTCCGGGCTGACGCCTGACGGTAAGCTGCCGCTGACACAGACCATATCGAACTGACCGAGCCAGCTCAGAGAATCAGTCACAAAGCGTTCCCAGTCGGCAGGAGTGACTTCAAACCCCGAGAAATTGAGGTCAGTGACTTCGCCGTCTTTTTCCGTCAGCTTAACGTTAATGCGGGTACGCCCCTGAACAACCTGGAAACGGTTGGCAATGCCCAGCTCGCTGAACAGTTGCTGAAATCCGTCCTGATTGTCTTTACCCAGGAAGCCGCCAACGGTGACATCAATACCCAGATCTTTCAGAACTTTGGCAACATTGATACCTTTACCCGCCGCATGAAGACCGGTAGTTTTCACCAGGTTCACTTCGCCGCGCTCAATTTCCGGGCAGAAACCAACAAGGTCATACGCCGGATTGAGGGTGATCGTAGCAACACGTCTGCTCATTACGCGCCCTCCCCAAGACCTGCGGCGATGGCGTCGCCAATTGCCTTCAGTGCCTGTTCAGCATCCGCCCCCTGGGCGGTAAAGCGCAGGCGATGACCTTTCTTAACGCCAAGTGCCACAACTTTCATCAGACTACGTCCGTTTGCCGGTTTGCCGGTGCCATCAAGGTTTGTCACGGTAATATCACTGTTAAATTGTTTAATGGTATTGACCAGCATGGTGCCTGGACGAGCATGCAGGCCGTGTTCGTTGCGCACCACAAACTCCGCGCTTAACACGTCGTCAGTCGGCGCATCATCGCTGGTCAGCAGTGCCAGCAATGTTGCCGCATCCGCTTTCAGCAAACGGTCAGCTTTATTGTCGAGTAACAGATCGGCGAGACGCTTAAGAACCGCGACGGGCTGATCGTCATTCATTGCCACACTCACCAGCATGGCTGCCGTTTCGCCGTCCACATCAAAAGCATTTGCCGCACGGCTTACCGCAATCGCGCTACGCAGGTTGCCTTCGGCGCTATCGCTCAGCCAGATGCCCTGTCCGAGATTCAGCGGCTGTTCATTGATGGCTTTGGTGACGAAGGTGGCGTCAACGGCCCCCGCTTCTTTCAGACGCGCAGCGTTCAGCGCCTGAAGAGTCAGCAGATCGCTGGCAACGATATCCAGCGTCAGCATTTCGTTGTCGAGTTTCAGCTGCTCACTCTGCTTTTCGCCCATCAGCAATGCGCGAAGTTCTTCTGCTGTGGTGGCTGACTTCAATTGTTCAGCAACGGAATCATCGCTCAGTACGTGGGTCAACTGGCGCAGCAGACCCAGATGTTCGTCCGAGCTGGCGGCAATACCGATCGCCACGTACGCCACCTGACCGTCACCCCAGGTGACGCCTTCCGGGAACTGAAACACCTGAACGCCGGTTTTAAGCACCTGATCGCGGGTGTCGGTGGTGCCGTGGGGAATGGCAATACCATTGCCGAGGAACGTTGAGGTTTGCTGCTCGCGCGCCAGCATGCCATTGACGTAGCCTTCAGCTACATTACCGGCCTGCACCAGCGCCGCAGCGACCTGGCGAATCGCCTCTTCTTTGTCTCCGGCCTTTTCGCCCGGATGGATGTCCTGTACGGATAACTGGAACATAGTTCTCCTCTCTTGCTGAATTGAAACGATTCAGCCTCTATGAGAAAAAAAGCGCCAACCTGGCTTAGGGTTAAAGACAAGATCGCGCTGAAACGTTTCAAGAAAGCATAATACTTCTGTTTCAGCACGCAAGGGAAGCTGTAAACTTATGACCAAAAGTTTGATGTGCTGCACAATTTTTTGTCATTTTTCCTAATTGCTGACGGGAGAAATCCGTTGTCAGCAATTTCATTTCAGCAGCGTCAGCAGACAATCAACAAGAGTGAAATGGCATTTTGATTATTCGTGGCGAGTTTGATTTCACTGACTGTTTATTTTCTGACAAGCAGCGTAAACTCCGCGTCTCCATCTTTCAGTGATCGACCAGCATGCATAACTCCCCCGCAGTCTCCAGCGCGAAATCGTTTGACCTGACATCGACGGCGTTTTTAATCGTTGCCTTTCTCACCGGTATTGCGGGCGCTCTGCAAACCCCAACTCTCAGTATATTCCTTACCGATGAAGTGCACGCCCGTCCGGCGATGGTGGGATTCTTCTTTACCGGCAGTGCTGTCATCGGGATTCTGGTGAGTCAGTTTCTCGCCGGACGCTCTGATAAGCGCGGCGATCGTAAATCACTGATTGTCTTTTGCTGCCTGCTAGGCGTGCTGGCCTGCACCCTTTTTGCCTGGAACCGCAACTACTTTATTTTACTGTTCGTTGGTGTCTTTCTTAGTAGTTTTGGCTCTACCGCCAACCCGCAAATGTTTGCTCTTGCCCGTGAGCACGCTGACAAAACCGGGCGTGAAGCGGTGATGTTCAGCTCTTTTTTACGTGCTCAGGTTTCGTTGGCATGGGTCATTGGTCCGCCGCTGGCTTATGCTCTGGCGATGGGGTTCAGCTTTACGGTGATGTATCTCAGCGCAGCAGTGGCGTTTATTGTCTGCGGCGTGATGGTGTGGCTATTTTTACCATCGATGCAAAAAGAGGTTCCGCTGGCGACCGGCACGGTTGAAGCGCCGCGCCGTAATCGTCGCGATACGCTACTGCTGTTTGTCATTTGTACGTTGATGTGGGGGTCAAATAGCCTGTACATCATCAACATGCCACTGTTTATTATCAACGAATTACATCTTCCTGAGAAACTGGCGGGCGTGATGATGGGAACCGCCGCAGGCCTGGAAATCCCGACCATGTTGATTGCGGGTTATTTTGCCAAACGTCTGGGTAAGCGTTTCTTAATGCGCGTTGCCGCCGTGGGTGGCGTCTGTTTTTACGCAGGTATGCTGATGGCGCATTCACCTGTCATTCTGTTGGGCTTGCAGCTACTGAATGCTATTTTTATTGGCATTCTGGGTGGCATCGGGATGCTCTATTTTCAGGATCTGATGCCTGGTCAGGCGGGTTCAGCAACCACGCTCTATACCAATACGTCTCGTGTGGGCTGGATCATCGCGGGGTCAGTGGCGGGCATAGTCGCCGAAATCTGGAATTATCACGCCGTGTTCTGGTTTGCGATGGTGATGATTATCGCCACTCTGTTCTGCTTACTGCGGATTAAAGATGTTTAAGGCGCGGTAAGTATTTCCAGATCGATAAGCCAGGTCATCGCCTGCTGACGCGTGTTACCGCACATTTCAGCACTGGCTTGTAAACCTGCGCAAACTTTCGGACGTAGCGGCGATGTAAAAATTTTACAACGTTGCTGTTCATCAAGCTGAATGCAGGGCGTATTGGCGGGCTTGCCATCTGGCATACCAGGTATAGGGCTGGAAATTGAAGGGGCAGTGCAACACGCCCCGCAACCCGGACGGCATTCCATACGTTGTTCTCTTAAGGTTAACCACCGGATTGATGGGCGCGCACAGTACCACCTTTTTTGCACCAGCAAAAGTGCGAATACCACTTGCCTGAAAGGCTCGTCGCGAGTAGTTTGACGCGATATTTTTGACATTTTCGATAACAGGAATTTTTCGATGCCAAGAGCGAACGAAATTAAAAAAGGTATGGTACTGAATTACAACGGCAAATTGCTGCTGGTTAAGGATATTGATATTCAGTCTCCCACCGCCCGTGGTGCCGCTACGCTGTACAAAATGCGTTTTTCTGATGTCCGTACCGGGCTGAAAGTGGAAGAACGCTTCAAAGGCGATGATATCGTTGACACCGTAACGCTGACCCGTCGTTACGTTGACTTCTCCTACGTCGATGGCAACGAATATGTCTTTATGGATAAAGAAGACTATACCCCGTATACCTTCACGAAAGATCAGATCGAAGAAGAACTGCTGTTTATGCCAGAAGGCGGTATGCCGGATATGCAGGTTCTGACCTGGGACGGTCAACTTCTGGCGCTTGAACTGCCGCAAACCGTTGATCTGGAAATCGTTGAAACCGCACCGGGCATCAAAGGCGCGTCTGCCAGCGCCCGTAACAAACCGGCGACATTGAGCACCGGTCTGGTCATTCAAGTACCAGAATATTTAAGCCCGGGCGAAAAAATTCGTATCCATATCGAAGAACGCCGTTATATGGGACGTGCTGACTAATTTCAGCCACATTCAGAAAAGGGATAGCTCAGGCTGTCCCTTTTTTAATTTATTATACCAATCTTTTATTTTGCGCTTCCTGAACATCGTTCTCCCGCAATATTCACCAGTACATTGATCGCCCTCACACTTCACCGCATTAACAATCCAGACCAATTTCAATTGCTGTCATATAACTTTACACTGTCGTTGTTAATTAATCGTTACTAAGACGTGACTCCTATGAATACAATCGCCTCCGTTACACTCCCGCAGCACGTACACTCGCCCCGCTACGATCGGCAACAATTGAAATCCCGTATCGTTCATTTTGGGTTTGGAGCCTTCCACCGTGCGCATCAGGCACTATTAACCGACCGTGTGCTGAGTGCGTTGGGTGGTGACTGGGGAATTTGTGAAATCAGCCTGTTCAGTGGTGATCAGCTGATGAGCCAGCTTCGCGCGCAGGATCATTTATACACCGTGTTAGAGAAAGGCGCAGACGGTAACCAGGCGATTATTATTGGAGCCGTTCGCGAGTGCCTGAATGCAAAACTGGATTCATTAGCGGCAATTATTGAGAAGTTTTGCGAGCCGCAGGTGGCAATTGTTTCCCTGACGATTACCGAAAAAGGCTATTGCATTGACCCGGCGACCGGTGCACTCGACACCAGCAATTCGCGGATTATTCACGATCTACAAAACCCTGAAGAGCCTCACTCCGCGCCAGGCATTCTCGTCGAAGCACTGAAACGCCGCCGTGAACGCGGCCTTGCACCGTTTACCGTGCTCTCCTGCGACAACATTCCCGATAATGGTCATGTGGTGAAAAACGCGGTGCTGGGGATGGCGGAAAAACGTTCGCCAGAACTTGCGGAATGGATAAAAGATCACGTCAGCTTTCCGGGAACCATGGTAGACCGCATTGTCCCGGCAGCAACCGACGAATCACTGGAGGAAATTAGCCAACATCTGGGCGTGAATGATCCCTGTGCGATTAGCTGCGAGCCGTTTATCCAATGGGTGGTTGAAGATAACTTTGTCGCGGGGCGCCCTGCCTGGGAAGTCGCTGGCGTGCAGATGGTCAATGATGTCCTGCCGTGGGAGGAGATGAAACTGCGTATGCTTAATGGTAGTCACTCTTTTCTCGCTTATCTGGGTTATCTCGCAGGATTCGCCCACATCAGTGATTGTATGCAGGATCGCGCATTTCGCCGTGCCGCCAGAACGTTAATGCTGGATGAGCAGGCGCCGACGCTGCGGATCAAAGATGTCGATTTAACACAATATGCGGATAAGTTAATTGCACGTTTTGCTAACCCGTCGCTGAAACATAAGACCTGGCAAATCGCGATGGATGGCAGCCAGAAATTACCGCAGCGTATGCTGGCAGGCATTCGCATCCATCTGGCGCGCGGAACAGACTGGTCATTGTTGGCATTAGGCGTTGCAGGCTGGATGCGGTATGTGTGCGGTGTTGATAATGCCGGAAATGCTATTGATGTTCGCGATCCGCTTAGCGATAAAATTCGCGACCTGGTTGCGAGCAGCAGCAGTGAACAACGCGTAATCGCCCTGCTTTCTCTGCGTGAAGTTTTCGGTGATGACCTGCCAAATAACCCGCATTTTGTTCAGGCTATCGAACAAGCCTGGCAACAAATCGCGCAGTTTGGAGCGCATCAGGCACTATTAAATACCCTCAAAATTTAACGATTTCTGCGGTTAAAGCGGATGAAGCCCGCCTTCGTCCGCTCTCCCCTTCTCTTTTCTGCCTTTTTTAGCCAGGATTAACGCACAGTTAACTTATCAGAGTATTGCGGAGCCGCTGTGACCAGGACCAACCTCATCACCGGTTTTCTCGGCAGCGGGAAAACCACGTCGATTCTTCATCTGCTGGCCCATAAAGATCCAAACGAAAAATGGGCGGTACTGGTTAATGAATTTGGGGAAGTCGGAATTGATGGCGCTTTGCTCGCCGATAGCGGCGCATTGCTGAAAGAGATCCCCGGCGGCTGCATGTGCTGCGTTAATGGTTTACCCATGCAGGTAGGGTTGAATACTTTGCTGCGCCAGGGAAAACCAGACCGCTTGTTGATAGAGCCAACCGGGCTGGGCCATCCGAAACAGATCCTCGATCTATTAACCGCACCGGTCTATGAACCCTGGATCGACTTGCGCGCCACGTTGTGTATTCTCGACCCACGCCTGCTACTGGACGAAAAAAGCGTCAAAAATGAAAACTTCCGTGACCAGTTGGCTGCCGCAGACGTCATTGTCGCCAATAAATCCGACCGCGCGACGCCCGAAAGCGAGCAAGCGTTGCAACGCTGGTGGCAACAAAATGGTGGCGATCGGCAATTAATTCACTGCGAACATGGGCAAATTGAAGGTCATCTTCTGGATTTACCCCGTCGCAATTTAACCGAGTTGCCTGCCAGCGCCGCCCATTCACATCAGCATACCGTGAAAAAAGGGTTAGCGGCTTTAAGTCTGCCAGAACATCAACGCTGGCGTCGCAGTCTGAACAGCGGACAAGGACATCAGGCCTGCGGCTGGATTTTTGACGCCGACACGGTGTTCGACACCATTGGCATTCTGGAATGGGCACGACTTGCACCGGTGGAACGCGTAAAAGGCGTAATGCGCATTCCAGAAGGGCTGGTGCGAATCAACCGTCAGGGCGATGACCTGCACATTGAAACGCAAAACGTTGCACCGCCGGATAGCCGTATTGAGCTGATCTCCAGCGGCGAAACTGACTGGAACGCCTTACAAAGCGCGCTGTTGAAGCTTCGTTTAGCGACCAGCGCGTAAGGTTGCCTGCGTTTTTCAGTAAGATAATTAGAGAAAATATGATTAAAAATTTGCCGCAAATAGTGTTGTTGAACGTTGTCGGCCTCGTGCTGTTTCTTTCTTGGTACATACCCGTTAATCATGGATTCTGGTTACCGATTGATGCGGATATTTTTTATTTTTTTAATCATAAACTGGTCGAAAGTAAGGCCTTTTTATGGCTGGTTGCATTGACCAATAATCGTGCATTCGACGGTTGTTCACTGCTGGCAATGGGAATGCTGATGCTGAGTTTCTGGCTGAAAGAAAACGCCTCCGGAAGACGGCGTATCGTAATTATTGGTCTGGTCATGCTGTTAACCGCAGTGGTATTAAACCAGTTGGGCCAGGCATTAATTCCTGTCAAACGGGCCAGTCCGACATTAACCTTTACAGATATTAACCGCGTCAGCGAACTGCTACCTGTACCCACGAAAGATGCATCACGAGATAGCTTTCCCGGCGATCACGGCATGATGCTACTTATTTTTCCGCCTTTATGTGGCGTTATTTCGGAAAAGTCGCAGGTCTTATCGGCATTATTATTTTTGTGGTTTTTGCATTTCCCAGAGTAATGATTGGCGCACACTGGTTTACCGATATAATTGTCGGCTCCATGACCGTGATATTGATCGGTTTACCCTGGGTGCTGTTGACACCATTAAGTGATCGATTAATCACCTTTTTTGACAAATCACTACCGGGAAAAAGTAAACATTTCCAAAACAAATAACTCACAGTAATTAACATCATCAGGTTTATTTTTATAGTGAGGATAATCCTGATGATACGCACCATTGCTTTCATTCATCGAACACAGTGCTCATTCTTTAATTAAATGAATGAATTGCATGTTTTTCGCACAATCGCTCTTTAATTGACCAATCCCACTTATTAACTTTCTGTATCACTTTTTCTTATAAAAAATCATGTAAAACCGCTCGCCAAGACCACGCCAATCGGGTAATCTCGAACTCGTTTTGCCTCGGCGTTAAATTATCCTCACAGCATATAATTTTGTGCGTTAGTCCACAGATTTGGCCTTAAGGAATTGTTTCAACATGCCCAGGTAATTAGTCTCGTGTCGCTTGGCATTTTTTTATAACGATATTTATCGTTAAGGACTTCAAGGGAAAACAAACAACATGGTCAAATCTCAACCGATTTTGAGATATATCTTGCGCGGCATTCCCGCGATTGCAGTAGCGGTTCTGCTTTCTGCATGTAGTGCAAACAACACCGCAAAGAATATGCATCCTGAGACACGTGCAGTGGGTAGTGAAACATCATCACTGCAAGCTTCTCAGGATGAATTTGAAAACCTGGTTCGTAATGTCGACGTGAAATCGCGAATTATGGATCAGTATGCTGACTGGAAAGGCGTTCGTTATCGTCTGGGCGGCAGCACCAAAAAAGGTATCGATTGTTCTGGTTTTGTACAACGTACCTTCCGTGAACAATTTGGCTTAGAACTTCCGCGTTCAACGTATGAACAGCAGGAAATGGGGAAATCAGTTTCCCGCAGTAATTTGCGTACAGGCGACTTAGTCCTGTTCCGCGCGGGTTCAACCGGACGCCATGTCGGTATTTATATCGGTAATAATCAGTTTGTTCACGCATCCACCAGCAGTGGTGTAATTATTTCCAGCATGAATGAGCCGTACTGGAAGAAGCGTTACAACGAAGCACGTCGGGTTCTCAGCCGTAGCTAATAAATCGTTTGGATGCAATCCCTTGGCTATCCTGACGAGTTAACGGAAAGCACTGCTTAGGCAGTGCTTTTTGGTTTTTCTGATCCGAGAAAATGATGTTTCCACATCTTGAACCAGGCTATAGTCCCGTCATTCTTTCCTTTTAGTGTTGTCGTATTTTCAGGATATTATCGGAACCATGTTCATACGAGCTCCCTCTTCTGGACGTAAGATCCTGCTCACCTGTATTATTGCGGGCGTGATGATTGCGATACTGGTCAGCTGCCTTCAGTTTTTAGTGGCCTGGCATAAACACGAAGTCAAATACGACACCTTGATTAGCGACGTACAAAAATATCTCAATACCTATTTTGCCGACCTGAAATCCACCACTGACAGGCTCCAGCCGCTTACCTTAGATACCTGCCAGCAAGCAAACCCGGAGCTGACTGCACGCGCAGCATTTAGCATGAATGTGCGAACGTTTGTGCTGGTGAAAGATAAAAAAAGCTTCTGCTCATCTGCGACTGGTGAGATGGACATCCCACTCAGTGAACTGATCCCGGCACTAAATATCGGCAAAGATATTGATATGGCAATATTGCCAGGCACACCGATGGTGCCCAATAAACCAACGATCGTCATCTGGTATCGTAACCCTTTATTAAAAAATAGCGGCGTTTTTGCGGCATTGAATCTGAACCTGACGCCTTATATTTTCTATAGCTATCACCAGCAAGATTTCAACGGTATCGCACTCATTATTGGTGATACTGCGCTATCGACCTTTACGTCGCATTTGATGAACGTCCGTGAGTTAACCGGCACGCCTGTACGCGAAACCAAAATTGCAGGCCTTCCGCTGACCGTTCGGCTTTATGCTGATGACTGGACATGGAACGATGTGTGGTACGCGTTTTTACTCGGAGGCATGAGTGGAACTGTCGTTGGCCTGCTCTGCTATTACCTGATGAGCGTGCGTATGCGCCCTGGCAGAGAAATTATGATGGCCATCAAACGTGAGCAATTTTACGTGGTGTATCAACCGGTGGTTGATGCACAAACGCTGCGGGTAACCGGCCTGGAAGTACTGCTACGCTGGCGTCACCCGGTAGTGGGTGAAATTCCCCCGGATGCCTTCATTCACTATGCCGAATCGCAAAAGATGATTGTGCCTCTCACCCAGCATCTGTTTGAGCTGATTGCGCGTGATGCCGCAAAATTAGAAAACGTACTGCCGGTGGGCGTGAAATTTGGCATTAACATCGCGCCGGATCATCTGCACAGCGAGAGCTTTAAAGCCGATATACACCGGCTGATTGCCTCCCTGCCTGCGCACCATTTCCAGATTGTACTGGAAATTACCGAACGCGATATGCTGAAAGAGCATGAAGCATCACAGCTTTTCGCATGGCTGCATTCTGTCGGCGTAGAAATTGCCATTGATGACTTCGGCACCGGACACAGTGCGCTTATCTATCTGGAACGCTTCACACTCGATTATCTGAAAATTGACCGTGGCTTTATCAACGCCATAGGTACGGAAACGGTCACCTCACCGGTACTTGACGCGGTGCTGACACTGGCGAAACGCCTCAATATGCTGACAGTTGCTGAAGGGGTCGAAACACCGGAACAGGCGCGCTGGCTGCGCGAACGTGGCGTTAATTTC
This sequence comes from Escherichia sp. MOD1-EC5495, assembly GCF_002965965.1. Lineage (NCBI taxonomy): Bacteria > Pseudomonadati > Pseudomonadota > Gammaproteobacteria > Enterobacterales > Enterobacteriaceae > Escherichia > Escherichia sp. MOD1-EC5495. The sequence continues at coordinate 80,470 of NZ_PTRI01000004.1, read as the reverse complement.
CTGCAAGGTTACTGGATTAGCCGCCCCCTGCCGCTGGATGATTTTATCCGCTGGCTGGAGAAACCTCATACGCCACAGTGGTAAGGTGTGCGTGCGTCCCTTATTATTCATAGTGAAAGTATGCCGGATTGCGGCTAATGATGAGTAAAAGGAAATCCGTTGCAGATGATTGTGCGCATACTGCTGCTGTTTATCGCTCTGTTCACCTTTTGTGCGCAGGCGCAGGCTATCAAGGAAAGCTATGCCTTTGCGGTGCTGGGAGAACCCCGGTACGCGTTTAATTTCAACCATTTTGATTATGTGAACCCCGCCGCGCCAAAAGGTGGGCAAATAACGTTATCCTCCATTGGAACCTTCGATAATTTCAACCGCTATGCACTGCGCGGTAACCCTAGCGCACGTACCGAGCAGCTGTACGACACGCTATTTACCACCTCCGATGACGAGCCAGGCAGTTATTACCCGCTGATTGCCGAAAGCGCGCGCTATGCTGACGATTATTCCTGGGTGGAGGTCGCAATTAATCCGCGCGCCCGTTTTCATGATGGTTCGCCCATTACTGCCCGCGATGTTGAATTCACTTTTCAAAAATTTATGACCGAAGGCGTACCGCAATTTCGTCTGGTTTATAAAGGCACTACCGTTAAAGCCATTGCGCCTTTAACCGTGCGCATTGAATTAGCCAAACCCGGTAAAGAAGATATGCTTAGTCTGTTTTCGCTGCCGGTGTTTCCAGAAAAGTACTGGAAAGATCACAAACTTAGCGACCCGCTCGCCACGCCTCCGCTTGCCAGTGGTCCGTACCGAATTACGTCCTGGAAAATGGGGCAGAATATTGTTTATTCCCGCGTGAAAGATTACTGGGCGGCAAACTTACCGGTAAACCGTGGGCGCTGGAATTTCGACACCATTCGCTACGATTATTACCTCGACGATAATGTCGCCTTTGAAGCATTTAAAGCCGGCGCTTTTGATTTGCGTATGGAAAACGACGCCAAAAACTGGGCCACGCGCTATACCGGTAAAAATTTCGACAAAAAATACATTATCAAAGACGAGCAAAAGAACGAATCAGCACAGGATACGCGCTGGCTGGCGTTTAACATCCAGCGTCCGGTATTCAGCGATCGCCGGATCCGGGAAGCCATCACTCTCGCCTTTGACTTTGAATGGATGAACAAGGCGTTGTTTTACAATGCCTGGAGTCGCACTAACAGTTATTTTCAGAATACAGAATACGCTGCCAGAAATTACCCCGACGCTGCGGAACTGGTGCTTCTGGCGCCGATGAAAAAAGAGTTACCGCCAGAAGTCTTCACGCAAATCTACCAGCCGCCGGTATCCAAAGGCGATGGCTACGATCGTGACAACCTGTTAAAAGCCGACAAACTTCTCAACGAAGCAGGCTGGGTTCTGAAAGGTCAGCAACGCGTAAATACCACAACGGGTCAGCCGCTCAGCTTTGAGTTATTGCTGCCTTCGAGCAGCAATAGTCAGTGGGTATTACCGTTCCAGCACAGCCTGCAACGGCTGGGCATCAATATGGACATTCGCAAGGTGGATAACTCGCAAATCACCAACCGAATGCGCAGTCGCGACTATGACATGATGCCGCGCGTGTGGCGAGCAATGCCGTGGCCCAGTTCCGATTTACAGATTTCCTGGTCATCGGAATATATCAACTCCACTTATAATGCCCCCGGCGTGCAAAGTCCGGTTATCGACTCGCTGATCAACCAGATTATTGCCGCGCAGGGAAATAAAGAAAAATTACTGCCGTTGGGGCGCGCACTGGATCGCGTGTTAACGTGGAATTATTACATGCTGCCGATGTGGTACATGGCGGAAGACCGTCTTGCCTGGTGGGATAAATTTTCTCACCCAGCAGTGCGCCCCATTTACAGCCTCGGTATCGATACCTGGTGGTATGACGTCAATAAAGCGGGCAAACTGCCGTCAGCCAGACAACAGGGAGAGTAGATGGGCGCTTATCTGATTCGCCGTCTGTTGCTGGTGATCCCAACGTTATGGGCGATTATCACCATCAACTTTTTCATCGTGCAAATTGCGCCTGGCGGTCCGGTCGATCAGGCTATCGCCGCCATTGAGTTTGGTAATGCCGGAGTATTACCCGGCGCAAGCGGCGAAGGTGTTCGTGCCAGCCATGCGCAAACGGGCGTCGGCAATATCAGCGACAGTAATTACCGTGGCGGACGCGGATTAGATCCAGAAGTGATCGCCGAGATCACTCATCGCTACGGTTTCGATAAGCCGATCCACGAACGTTACTTCAAAATGCTCTGGGACTACATCCGCTTTGATTTCGGCGACAGCCTGTTTCGCAGCGCCTCGGTACTGACGCTAATTAAAGACAGTCTGCCGGTTTCCATCACCCTCGGATTATGGAGCACGCTGATTATCTATCTGGTGTCGATTCCGTTAGGCATTCGCAAAGCCGTTTATAACGGTAGCCGCTTTGACGTCTGGAGTAGCGCATTTATCATCATCGGTTACGCCATTCCGGCCTTTTTATTTGCCATCTTGCTGATTGTCTTCTTCGCAGGGGGCAGCTATTTCGACCTGTTCCCTCTGCGCGGCCTGGTATCCGCTAATTTTGATTCGCTGCCGTGGTATCAGAAAATCACCGATTATCTGTGGCATATCACGCTACCCGTGCTGGCGACAGTGATTGGCGGCTTTGCGGCACTCACGATGCTGACCAAAAACTCATTCCTTGATGAAGTGCGCAAACAATACGTGGTGACCGCGCGTGCGAAAGGGGTCAGTGAGAAAAATATTCTCTGGAAACATGTGTTTCGTAACGCCATGCTGCTGGTGATTGCCGGTTTTCCGGCGACGTTTATCAGCATGTTTTTCACCGGTTCACTGCTGATTGAGGTGATGTTTTCGCTCAATGGCCTTGGCTTACTGGGCTACGAAGCGACCGTCTCACGCGATTATCCGGTGATGTTTGGCACGCTGTATATTTTCACCCTGATTGGCCTGCTGCTGAATATCGTCAGTGATATCAGCTATACGCTGGTCGATCCGCGTATTGATTTTGAGGGACGCTAATGTCGCGACTCAGCCCCGTCAATCAGGCCCGTTGGGCACGTTTTCGTCATAACCGTCGCGGCTACTGGTCGTTATGGATTTTTCTCGTCTTGTTTGGTTTGAGTTTGTGTTCTGAACTGATCGCCAACGATAAACCGTTGCTGGTGCGTTATGACGGCAGCTGGTATTTCCCGTTGCTGAAAAACTACAGTGAAAGCGATTTTGGCGGCCCGCTGGCAAGCCAGGCTGATTATCAGGACCCGTGGCTGAAACAACGGCTGGAGGATAATGGCTGGGTACTGTGGGCGCCGATTCGCTTTGGTGCTACCAGTATCAACTTTTCCACCGATAAGCCTTTCCCTTCCCCGCCATCCCGACAAAACTGGCTGGGAACCGATGCCAACGGCGGTGATGTGCTGGCGCGCATTCTGTATGGTACGCGGATCTCGGTTCTGTTTGGTTTGATGTTGACACTCTGTTCCAGCGTGATGGGCGTGCTGGCGGGGGCGCTACAAGGCTATTACGGCGGTAAAGTCGATCTCTGGGGACAACGCTTCATTGAAGTATGGTCGGGAATGCCAACGCTGTTTTTAATTATTCTGCTCTCCAGTGTCGTGCAGCCTAACTTCTGGTGGCTGCTGGCAATTACCGTTTTGTTTGGCTGGATGAGTCTGGTCGGCGTGGTGCGCGCAGAGTTTTTACGTACCCGCAATTTCGACTACATCCGTGCAGCTCAGGCGCTTGGCGTCAGCGATCGCAGTATAATTCTGCGTCATATGTTGCCAAATGCCATGGTCGCTACCCTTACCTTTTTACCGTTTATTTTATGCAGTTCAATAACTACCCTGACCTCGCTCGATTTCCTCGGTTTCGGTCTGCCGCTCGGTTCACCGTCGCTCGGCGAACTGCTGTTACAAGGAAAAAATAACCTCCAGGCACCGTGGCTTGGGATCACCGCCTTCTTGTCGGTGGCGATATTGTTGTCTTTGCTGATCTTTATTGGTGAAGCAGTCCGCGACGCATTTGATCCTAATAAGGCGGTGTAGCATGACGCAAACTCTGTTAGCGATTGAAAACTTGTCGGTGGGTTTTCGCCATCAGCAAACTGTTCGTACCGTAGTGAATGATGTTTCACTACAGATTGAGGCTGGCGAAACGCTGGCACTGGTAGGCGAGTCAGGTTCCGGCAAGAGCGTTACCGCACTGTCTATTTTACGTCTGCTCCCTTCCCCACCGGTTGAATATCTTGCTGGAGATATTCGTTTTCATGGCGAATCGCTGCTTCATGCCAGCGAGCAAACGTTGCGTGGCGTACGCGGTAATAAGATAGCCATGATCTTCCAGGAGCCAATGGTGTCGTTAAATCCATTGCATACCCTGGAAAAACAGCTTTATGAAGTGCTTTCACTCCATCGCGGGATGCGACGAGAAGCGGCACGTGGCGAGATATTAAATTGCCTTGATCGCGTCGGTATCCGTCAGGCAGCAAAACGACTGACAGATTACCCGCATCAGCTCTCTGGCGGCGAACGCCAGCGGGTGATGATTGCGATGGCGCTATTAACGCGCCCGGAATTATTAATTGCCGATGAACCGACTACCGCACTGGACGTCTCTGTCCAGGCGCAGATTTTGCAACTGTTGCGCGAACTGCAACATGAACTGAATATGGGTATGCTGTTTATTACTCATAACCTCAGCATTGTCAGAAAACTGGCTCATCGCGTGGCAGTGATGCAAAACGGTCGCTGCGTGGAGCAAAATAACGCCACTGCGCTATTTGCCTCCCCTGCTCATTCTTACACGCAAAAGCTACTCAACAGCGAGCCGTCAGGCGACCCGGTGCCGTTGCCAGAGCCTGCCTCAACGTTGCTTGATGTTGAACAGCTTCAGGTTGCCTTCCCCATTCGCAAGGGGATTTTAAAACGCGTTGTCGATCATAACGTGGTGGTGAAAAGTGTCAGTTTTACGCTACGGGCAGGTGAAACGCTGGGTTTAGTGGGCGAATCCGGTTCCGGGAAAAGCACTACAGGACTGGCGCTACTGCGGCTGATTAACTCTCAGGGCAGCATCGTCTTTGACGGTCAGCCATTGCAAAATTTAAATCGCCGCCAGCTATTGCCGATTCGCCATCGCATTCAGGTGGTATTTCAGGATCCAAACTCCTCGCTCAATCCACGACTCAACGTATTGCAGATTATTGAGGAGGGATTACGGGTTCACCAGCCGACGCTTTCTGCCGCACAACGCGAAGAACAAGTGAAAGCGGTGATGCATGAAGTGGGATTAGATCCTGAAACGCGCCACCGTTATCCGGCAGAGTTTTCCGGGGGGCAACGACAACGCATAGCGATTGCCAGGGCGTTGATTCTTAAGCCTTCACTGATCATTCTTGATGAACCAACATCGTCGCTCGACAAAACGGTACAGGCGCAAATATTGACGCTATTGAAATCATTGCAACAAAAGCATCAACTGGCCTATTTGTTTATCAGCCACGATTTACACGTCGTCCGCGCGTTATGTCATCAGGTTATCGTACTGCGACAAGGGGAAGTGGTGGAACAAGGGCCGTGCGCGCGCGTATTTGCCGCACCGCAGCAGGAGTATACGCGTCAGCTACTGGCGTTAAGCTGACGCTTAAAAAGGATTGTAATTTGAGAAGGGCTCGGCAATTGCCACACCAAAATTTTTCAGTCGGCATGTCGCAGCAAACTCATCATGGCGATTTACAAACAGGCACGGTTCACCTTCACACTCCAGTACCGAGCATGGAACTTCGATGTCGCTTAACGCCTGACTTAGTTTATACATCACCGACCATGCATTATCACCATCCGGGCTAAGCAATTTAAGCGCCACCAGGCTGTTGTCACCGCACGGTCCATTTTGCGGAATCGGTTCAACCTTCGAACCTGCGAAACCAGCAGACCAGCGATAGTTCTGCGGCAGTCGATGGACGATTGAGAGTTGTAATGAAGTCACTTATTTTCCCCGGAAGCACATTTACTTCACAATTTGTTTACATCAATTTTAACACATCATCAACAACCCGTCTTTAAACAGATCGTAAAGATTGATGCCTCGCCTGCGTGGCCTCTATGGCTCTGATTTAAATAATATCTGCGGGCGTGGTCACGTTTGCGGGGCTATATGTACCCGTTTCTGCGATCTAACTCAACCTTTTTAACTACAATGATGTGACTTTTTACACAAATTGATTTTACATAAAATAAACAAATGACGGGAGACTGATAGATTTGCGGTTGATATGCATCAACAAAGGAAGCCTTTTAGCTTCCCCGTTGTGCAATAGATCACCGTTTTTTCGGCCGACTGGCGTACAGACAGAAGAGAATGGAGCAGGTCGCACAGAACGCAATCGACCAGATCATCGGCCATGCGGAGTTAAAGGTCGCAAGGGAGAGCAATGCACCGACAATGGCGCCAATACCAAAGCGGAAGGTTCCTGCCAGCGATGATGCCGTTCCCGCCATATGCGGAAACTCATCCAGAATCACTGCCATCGCATTGGATGACACCATCGACACGCACCCCACAAACGCCGCCACCCCAACCACCAGCGACCAGAACCCTAGTCCCAGCAGCGCACTGATGACCATCCACGCCGCCATAATAAATTGTATCCACAGCCCCGCTCGGAACATATTCAGCGCGCCAATGCGGCGAACAAAGCGACTGTTAAAGATGGTCATCACGAACAAGAAAACAATATTCAGCGCAAAGTAATAACCAAAGTTTTCCGGCGCGACGTGGTTAATTTCAATGTAGACAAACGGTCCGGCGCTTAAGAACGAGAACATCCCGGCAAAGCTAAAACCGCTGGCCAGCATATAACTCAGGACACGCTTATGACGGAACAGCGCAGCGAAGTTACCAATAGCGGTACGGATGTGAAACGGCTGACGACGCTCCGGCGGTAACGTTTCTTTGATCAGGAAGAAGATCATCGCCGAAGCCAGAATCGCCGCCACGGCGAGGATCCAGAAAATGTAATGCCAGCTCAGCCACACCAGCACCCAACCGCCAACAATCGGTGCCATCAGCGGCGCGATGGTCGTTACCAGCATGACAAACGACATCATCCGCGAGAACTCTTCTTTCGGGTAGATATCGCGCATCAGGGCATTGATGACCACGCTGGCCGCAGCCGCCGCCAGCCCGTGGAAGAAACGCATCACAATCAGCTGATCGATAGTTTGCGCCAGTGCACACGCCACCGCCGCCGCAGCAAATACCAGCGTACCGCCGAGAACCACCGGCTTACGCCCGAAGCTATCCGCCATCGGTCCGTAGATTAACTGCCCCAACGCAAAGCCCAGAATATAAGTACTCAGGGTCATCTGCGTACTGCCCGCCGGCACACCAAACTGCGCAGAAATCACTGGCAGCGCGGGCAGATACATATCAATCGACAGCGGCATCAACATGGCCAGCAGGCCAAGGATAAAGACAATAGCAAACGATGAATGCTGTCGCGTGGTCACAACTGGCTCCTGAATATAATGAAAGTGTTAACTAACGCTGGCGATTTCTTCTGCAGTTAATGGACGATATTCACCGGGTGCTAAATCAGCATCCAGCGTAATGCCGCCAATACGTTCACGATGCAGCTCAACCACGTGGTTACCCACGGCGGCGAACATGCGTTTCACCTGATGATAACGCCCTTCGCTGATGGTCAGACGTACCTGCGTCGGAGTAATCACTTCCAGCACCGCCGGCTTAGTGAGATCTTTTTCGTTATGTAACTGCACGCCTTTAGCAAACTGCTCTGCCGTATCGGCTGCCACCGGGGACTCTAGCGTCACCAGGTAGGTTTTCTCACAATGATGACGCGGAGAAGTAATGCGGTGCGACCACTGACCGTCATCGGTCATCAGCACCAGACCGGTGGTGTCGATATCCAGCCGCCCTGCTGCGTGTAGTTTCCACGCCACAGGTTCATCCAGAAAATAGAGCACCGTTGGGTGATCCGGATCGTCAGTAGAACAAACATAGCCCTGAGGCTTATTGAGCATGAAGTAACGTGGTCCGTGTTGCTGTGCCAGCGGGTTTCCATCGTAAGCCACACTGTGTTCAGGGAGCAGTTTAAACGCTGCATTGCGGACGATTTCGCCATCGACGGTGACACGAGTGGCACGGATTTCACGCCCGGCAATAGCACGGCTAACGCCGAGTTGCTGTGCGATAAATTTATCAAGTCGCATGTGTGTGATTTTGCCTGTAAAAAACGGAGGTCGGGTAATGACCCGAAAATCTGAACTGTTGTTCGCCCAGTATAGCGGTCTAATAACTTCCCTCAAGAGAAAAAGATCCGTGGCATACTATTAGCAGAATAATCTACCTACGCGAGACCATGATTTTTACACTCCGTCCATATCAGCAAGAAGCCGTGGATGCCACGCTCAACCATTTTCGTCGTCATAAAACTCCTGCCGTTATCGTGCTGCCTACTGGTGCAGGTAAAAGCCTGGTGATAGCGGAACTGGCACGGCTGGCGCGTGGTCGCGTGCTGGTGCTGGCGCACGTCAAAGAGCTGGTGGCGCAAAACCATGCAAAATATCAGGCGCTGGGACTGGAAGCCGATATTTTTGCCGCCGGGCTGAAGCGTAAAGAGAGCCACGGCAAAGTGGTGTTTGGCAGCGTACAGTCGGTCGCACGCAATCTCGATGCCTTTCAGGGTGAATTTTCGCTGTTGATTGTCGATGAATGTCACCGTATTGGCGACGACGAAGAGAGTCAGTATCAGCAAATTCTTACTCACCTGACCAAAGTGAATCCCCACTTACGCCTGCTGGGGCTGACTGCCACGCCTTTTCGACTGGGCAAAGGCTGGATCTACCAGTTCCATTATCACGGCATGGTACGCGGCGATGAGAAAGCCCTTTTCCGTGACTGCATTTATGAGCTGCCGCTGCGTTATATGATTAAACACGGTTATCTGACGCCACCAGAACGGCTGGATATGCCGGTAGTGCAATACGATTTCAGCCGCTTACAGGCACAGAGCAATGGGCTGTTCAGCGAAGCAGATCTCAATCGCGAGCTGAAAAAACAACAACGTATTACGCCGCACATCATCAGCCAGATCATGGAGTTCGCCGCAACGCGCAAAGGGGTGATGATTTTCGCCGCGACGGTTGAACACGCAAAAGAGATTGTGGGATTGCTGCCCGCCGAAGATGCAGCACTCATTACCGGTGACACACCCGGCGCTGAACGTGATGTATTAATTGAAGATTTTAAAACCCAGCGTTTTCGCTATCTGGTCAACGTTGCGGTACTGACCACCGGATTTGACGCCCCGCACGTCGATCTTATCGCCATTCTGCGTCCTACTGAATCAGTGAGTCTTTACCAACAAATTGTCGGGCGCGGTCTGCGTCTGGCTCCCGGCAAGACTGATTGCTTAATTCTTGATTATGCGGGTAATCCTCACGATCTCTACGCGCCAGAAGTTGGCACCCCAAAAGGCAAAAGTGACAACGTTCCGGTACAGGTTTTCTGCCCTGCCTGCGGTTTTGCCAACACCTTCTGGGGCAAAACGACCGCCGACGGGACATTGATTGAACACTTTGGTCGTCGCTGTCAGGGATGGTTTGAAGATGACGACGGTCATCGCGAACAGTGTGACTTCCGTTTCCGTTTTAAAAATTGCCCGCAATGTAACGCGGAAAATGATATTGCCGCCCGACGCTGCCGCGAATGTGACACGGTACTGGTTGATCCAGACGACATGTTAAAAGCGGCGCTACGACTGAAAGATGCTCTGGTATTACGCTGTAGCGGCATGTCTTTGCAGCATGGACACGACGAGAAAGGCGAATGGTTGAAAATCACCTATTACGATGAAGACGGCGCGGATGTGAGTGAGCGTTTCCGTCTGCAAACGCCCGCCCAGCGTACCGCCTTCGAGCAGCTTTTTATCCGCCCGCATACGCGCACACCGGGCATCCCTCTACGCTGGATCACCGCTGCCGATATCCTCGCTCAGCAAGCGTTACTGCGCCATCCGGATTTTGTTGTTGCGCGAATGAAAGGCCAGTACTGGCAAGTGCGTGAAAAAGTGTTCGATTACGAAGGTCGTTTTCGTCGGGCGCATGAATTACGCGGTTAATAGTAGTTTTGATTGATGTATAAGGCGATTGAGTATAGAATCTCGCCCGCTTTTGCATACGCAAAGCAGATCACTTACCTGTTGCTGGGTCGCCTGTAGCAGGATTAATTTAAGAGAGAAAGAAATGTTTACTATCAACGCAGAAGTACGTAAAGAGCAGGGTAAGGGTGCGAGCCGCCGCCTGCGCGCCGCTAACAAGTTCCCGGCAATCATCTACGGTGGCAAAGAAGCGCCGCTGGCTATCGAGCTGGATCACGACAAAGTCATGAACATGCAAGCTAAAGCTGAATTCTACAGCGAAGTTCTGACTATCGTTGTTGACGGTAAAGAAATCAAAGTTAAAGCTCAGGACGTACAGCGTCACCCGTACAAACCGAAGCTGCAGCACATCGACTTCGTTCGCGCTTAATCGCTGAATAAGTTGTAAAAAACCCCGCTCCGGCGGGGTTTTTTGTATCTGCAAGTTATGCCTGATTACGGTATTGCTATTTTTTGTAGGCCAGAGAAGGCGTTCACGCCGCATCTGGCATTCATAACACAAACCCGATTAATTACCGCCAGACGTCCGGCGCTGAAGCTGATCGCGCAAGTTCGGCGGCGTGCCCTTAATGGTCAGGGTATCGGTCGCCGGATCCCAGAAAATCCGTTCGCCTAACAGCATTGCATCAAAGTTGATGGTTAAGCCGCCACCGCTACCGGCAAACTTAGTCAACTGACGCAGCGTGCTACGATCTGCCGGGAAGCTCTCTTCCAGTTCATAGCCTTTTTCAGCCGCAAATTCCGTGAAGCTCACCTCACTGACACCCGCCAGTTCTTTCGACAGCGACTCCAGCTCGATCTCTTCGCCCGCCTGCAATTGCTCATTACAGTAGCTATAAACCTGCTGGCGAACGTTCTGCCGTTCTGCTTTATCCAGTTGCGCTTCGGCGGTAAAGTCATCGACCGCCTGTAACAGACCACGGTTTTGCGCTTTCGCATTCAACCCTTCGCTGGCACCGAGGAAGTCCATAAAGAAATCAGCCACTTTGCGCCCTACCCGCCCTTTCAGGAAAGTAAGATAACGGGTCGATTCTGGATTGGTTTCCCATTCGGTCAAATCGATACGCGCAACAATATCCGCATGATTAATATCGAGATAATGGGTCGGGTTGATGTCGAGGTTTTCGTTAACGCGCATACTGCTTAAATTGTTCAGTACGCAAATCAGCAAATACTCAACCGCCAGATAGCGATAGTGACAAAACAGCACGAAGCCGCCGTCAGCAAAAGGATATTTCGCCAGTTCGTCACGCAGGCGACCAGTTGCTGCCCGACTAAATGCCAGAAAGTCTTCTTCGCCCTGACGCTGTAAGCGCAGCGTCTGCGCCAGCTCACTTTCCTCGCTAAACAAACCGTAGGCTTTGTTCTTGGCGCTATAGACACGATGCAGCTCTGCCACCATCTCAACGACGGTTTCCGTCGGTTCCAGCAATGAATCGCGCAGCACCAGCTCAAGGTTCTGCTCATCACGCTTGATAAGCTGGTGCAGAGCAATCTGGTTGATATCCAGACTCATGATAAACTCTCCTTTAAGACCGGGCGGTATTCAACCACCGCCGGTTAAGCGACGCAATAAAAGATGGCGGTCATTTTACAGAAGGTGGCGTAACGCGAATGATTTAAAGTATAAAAAAGCAGAAAAAAAACCGTTGCTACGGTAATATGTTGCCCTTTCATCAACTAACTGATTTCGATTTATGCCACAAATTTCCCGCTACAGTGATGAACAGGTTGAACAATTGCTCGCAGAGCTGCTCAACGTACTGGAAAAACATAAGGCTCCGACCGACCTTTCCCTGATGGTGTTAGGCAATATGGTCACCAACCTTATCAACACCAGCATTGCCCCGGCTCAGCGCCAGGCGATTGCCAACTCTTTTGCCCGCGCCTTACAGTCCTCTATCAACGAAGACAAAGCGCACTAAGGGAAACAGATAACAGGTTATGGTAACTCATCGTCAGCGCTACCGTGAAAAAGTCTCCCAGATGGTCAGTTGGGGGCACTGGTTTGCACTGTTCAATATTCTGCTTTCGCTCGTCATTGGCAGCCGTTACCTGTTTATCGCCGACTGGCCGACAACGCTTGCGGGTCGCATTTATTCCTACGTAAGCATTATCGGCCATTTCAGCTTCCTGGTGTTCGCCACCTACTTGCTGATCCTCTTCCCGCTGACCTTTATCGTCGGCTCCCAGAGGCTGATGAGGTTTTTGTCCGTCATTCTGGCAACGGCGGGAATGACGCTATTACTGATCGATAGCGAAGTCTTTACTCGTTTCCATCTCCATCTTAATCCCATCGTCTGGCAACTGGTTATCAACCCAGACGAAAATGAGATGGCGCGCGACTGGCAGCTGATGTTCATCAGCGTGCCGGTTATTTTATTGCTTGAACTGGTGTTTGCGACGTGGAGCTGGCAAAAGCTGCGCAGCCTGACGCGTCGTCGGCGCTTCGCCCGCCCGCTGGCCGCATTCTTATTTATCGCCTTTATCGCCTCGCATGTGGTGTATATCTGGGCCGATGCTAACTTCTATCGCCCAATCACCATGCAGCGCGCCAACCTGCCGCTTTCGTATCCAATGACGGCGCGACGTTTTCTTGAGAAGCATGGTCTGCTTGATGCGCAAGAGTATCAACGTCGTCTTATTGAGCAAGGCAATCCAGATGCTGTTTCCGTACAGTATCCGTTAAGCGAGCTGCGCTACCGCGATATGGGCACCGGGCAAAACGTCTTGCTGATTACTGTCGATGGCCTGAACTACTCACGCTTTGAGAAGCAGATGCCTGCGCTGGCCGGTTTTGCTGAGCAAAATATTTCGTTCACGCGCCATATGAGTTCCGGCAACACGACAGACAACGGCATCTTTGGCCTGTTCTATGGCATATCGCCAAGTTATATGGACGGCATTCTGTCGACCCGTACGCCTGCGGCATTAATTACCGCGCTTAACCAGCAAGGCTATCAACTGGGATTATTCTCATCCGATGGCTTTACCAGCCCGTTGTATCGTCAGGCATTGTTGTCAGACTTCTCAATGCCGAGCGTTCGCACGCAATCCGATGAGCAGACTGCCACACAGTGGATCAACTGGCTGAGCCGCTACGCGCAAGAAGATAATCGCTGGTTCTCATGGGTATCTTTCAATGGCACCAACATTGACGACAGCAACCAGCAAGCATTTGCACGGAAATATAGCCGCGCGGCAGGTAATGTCGATGACCAGATTAACCGCGTGCTTGATGCGCTGAAAGCGTCCGGCAAGCTGGACAATACGGTGGTGATTATTACTGCCGGCCGGGGTATTCCGCTGAGCGAAGAGGAAGAAACCTTTGACTGGTCCCACGGTCATCTTCAGGTGCCGTTAGTGATTCACTGGCCAGGCACACCGGCACAGCGAATTAATACCCTGACCGACCATACCGATCTGATGACCACGCTGATGCAACGTCTGCTACACGTCAGCACACCGGCGAGCGAATATTCGCAAGGTCAGGATTTGTTCAACCCTGAGCGCCGTCATTACTGGGTTACAGCTGCGGATAACGATACGCTGGCAATTACCACCCCGAAAATGACGCTGGTATTGAACAATAACGGTAAATACCGCACTTACAACTTACGTGGCGAAAGAGTGAAAGACGAAAAACCACAGTTAAGTTTGTTATTGCAAGTGCTGACAGACGAGAAGCGTTTCATCGCTAACTGATTAATTATAAATCAGTTAGCAAAATATCTTACTTGCAATCGTTGTGGAAAACGGTAGTATAAGCAGCCACGAGTCGGCACGTAGCGCAGCCTGGTAGCGCACCGTCATGGGGTGTCGGGGGTCGGAGGTTCAAATCCTCTCGTGCCGACCAAAAATCCCAAGAAAACCAACCTTTACGGTTGGTTTTTTTATATCCATAGCATTGTCTTGCTACCCTCACTTGCAGTTTTACTACATGCCCATACATAAAATGGGGTAACATTCACGCGCCTGGTAGCGTTACCAACGCTACGCTCAAACATAATGATTCTAATAAAACCTCAGGAGACTACTATGCCTGAAGCAACGCCTTTTCAGGTGATGATTGTGGATGATCATCCACTTATGCGACGCGGTGTTCGTCAGTTACTGGAGCTTGATCCTGGTTTTGAAGTGGTCGCCGAAGCAGGCGACGGCGCTAGTGCTATCGATCTGGCTAATCGACTGGATATCGACGTTATCTTGCTGGATCTCAATATGAAAGGTATGAGTGGCCTGGATACCCTCAATGCCTTGCGCAGGGATGGCGTTACCGCGCAAATTATTATCCTGACCGTATCAGATGCCTCCAGCGATATCTTTGCACTGATAGACGCAGGCGCAGACGGTTATCTGCTAAAAGACAGCGACCCGGAAGTATTACTGGAAGCAATTCGCGCCGGAGCAAAAGGCAGCAAAGTCTTTAGCGAACGCGTCAATCAGTACTTACGCGAGCGTGAAATGTTCGGTGCGGAAGAAGATCCCTTCAGCGTGCTAACGGAGCGTGAGCTGGATGTTCTGCACGAACTGGCGCAAGGGCTGTCGAATAAGCAAATTGCCTCGGTGTTGAATATTTCTGAGCAGACGGTAAAAGTGCACATTCGCAATCTGCTGCGTAAACTCAATGTCCGCTCACGCGTGGCGGCCACCATTCTGTTCCTGCAACAACGCGGGACACAATAAAAAAATAGCCCGATGGATTTATCATCGGGCTGAGATTGATGACAAACACAAAACTGCTTGATGCGCTATGCTTATCAGGCCTACGCAGATCGAGCAATGTATTGAATTTGCACGATTTTGTAGGCCGGATAAGGCGCTCACGCCGCATCCGGCATAAACATAGCGCACGTTGTCATCCGCCTGGCTCCAATGGCATCACCATCGGGCTTCTTCTTATTTACTCTCCTGCGGCGACAAATGTTGCATCGCCTGCGCGATACTGCGCTCAATCACCGCACGGCGAGTATCGTTGGCAGGCAAGAGTTTCAACATCATCTCCCACGCAGCAACGGCTTCGCCAAATCGCTGCTGCTCAAAGGCATTAAACGCATACATGCTCAGCACGCGAATATTGCTATGGTCGCTTCTCACCAGTTGACGCAACAACTCGCCGCCCAGGCGGTTATCGTTGGGGTCAGAAGAACGCGTTAACGCCTCCGCGTAACCCAGCGCAGCATCGCTGTTTTTCGGATCGAGTCGATACGCTGTGGCATAGGCATCAGTCGCGATACTGGCGTTACCCAGCGCCATCCCAACGCGCCCCAACATAATCCAGCCTTCAATATCTCCTGGATTTTTTTGCAGTTGAGTACGCATCCCCAGCGCAAGACGTGACATCTCTTCTTCGTTGAGCGGATCGGCTTTCGGATCCAGCGCCCTGTCCAGCAATGCCGGAGCCTGCGCTGTGGCCTGCTGCCAGACTTTTACCTGCTGATAATTGCCAGTCTGGTAGTAGCTGATACCTGCCACAATTAACGCCACCATAATACCCGGCAGATAAACAACATATCCGGCACGCTTACCTTCTGGCACGCTTTGTTCAGGCAACTCCTCCTGCACCACATGCACCCGACGCCGCGAGCGGGAGTAAATCACCCAGCCGCCAATACCAATAGCGACAACTGGCAGTACCCACAGTAGCACGGTCAGCGGCGTTAACGGCGGATCGTAAGTGACGAAGTTGCCGTAACGCGCCACCATATAATCAACAATCTCTTTCTTGCTTTTACCTTCCTGCATCAGTTCATACACTTTCTGGCGCAGGTCGGTGGCAATCATCGAGTTGGAATCGGCAATGCTGTTGTTCTGACATTTCGGACAGCGCAGTTCTTCCGTGAGCTGGCGGAACTGCTGTTCCTGTGCTTCATCCTTAAACTGCAACACGTCGATGGTTGCCAGCGCCGAGCCGGAGATCATCAGCATCAGCACGCCCAATAAAAACCTCATTGTGCGGCCTCCTTACTGTATTTCTCCCACAGCGGCTTGATCTCTTCTTCCCAGACGCGAGGATTGAGATCGCCCGCATGGCGATAGCGAATGATGCCGTTGCCATCGATGAGGAACGTTTCTGGCGCGCCATACACGCCGAGATCCAGCCCTAACATGCCGTCGCCATCAAACAGGCTTAGCGCGTAAGGATTGCCCAGTTCTTTCAGCCAGCTAATCGCTTTCTGCCTGTCGTCTTTATAGTTCATACCCACCACGCGGATGCCCTGCGCAGAAAGCTGATTCAGATATTGATGTTCCGCACGGCAGGTCGGGCACCAGGTCGCCCAGACGTTGAGCAGCACCGGTTTACCCTGGGTCAGCACGTCCGCCTGATAAAACTGACCGGGATTATCCAGTGATTCGAGGCGAAACGTCGGCACCGGCTTGCCAATGAGCGCCGATTCCAGATTGGTCGGATCATCCCCTTCGGCATTACGCGCCAGCTGCCACAGCAACGCTGCGGCAATCGCCAGGAAGATAATCAAAGGAATTAACAATACTTTGCGCTTCATACAGCCTCCGGCGCAGTTTTTTGCGGGTTCACGCGCTTGCGATAGCGAGGATCAAACAGGCATAACAGCCCGCCCAACGCCATCATCAGCCCGCCCGCCCAGATCCAGCGAACAAACGGTTTGTAGTAAAGACGAACTGCCCACGCGCCGTTTTCCAGCTCTTCGCCGAGCGCCGCGTACAGGTCACGGGTAATACCGCCGTCAATTGCCGCTTCAGTCATCATCGAACCAGCAGTGTTGTAATAACGTTTTTCCGCATACAGCACCGTTTCCGGTTTGCCGTCACGCGTCACGCCGATAGTCGCCACACCGCCGCGCCAGTTTGGGCCAGTAACCTCTTTTACATCACGGAAGGTGAAGCGATATTCATGGATATCGACGCTATCGCCGGACTTCATGCGTACATCACGCTCAACGCTGTAGTTCTGGCTGAAGGCAATGCCAACAATTGTCACCGCCAGTCCCAGATGAGCCGCCACCATCCCCCAATAACTGAAGGTGGTTTTCGTGCCGCGTGAAATACGCAGCGCCGCTTCCGCAATCGCCAGCACCGCAATCCAGCAGGCCATTGCCAGACCGAGTACCGTCATCGCCACAACTTTGCTTTCGAACAGCCACGGCAACAGCAGCGACAGCACCAGCGTAGAGATGAAGGCGATAATCAATAAGTTGCGGATTTTACGTGGGCGATCGCGCCCCCAGCGCACCAGAGGGCCGACACCTAGCAGTAGCGCAAACGGCACCATCAGCCAGGTAAACATGGTGTTGAAAAACGGTTCGCCAATCGAAATGCTGCCCAGCCCGAGTTGTTTATGCACCAGCGGCAGCAGCGTCCCCAGCAACACCACCAGCATCGCGGCGACCAGCAAAACGTTGTTCGCTAACAACAGAGATTCCCGCGACCACAGCGCATTGTTTACGCGTGAGCGAACTTTGTGTCCACGCGCGGCAAACAGCAGCAGTGAACCACCAATCACCAGCACCATAAAGGCGAGGATAAACATACCGCGCGCAGGATCAGACGCAAACGCATGTACCGATACCAGCACACCGGAACGCACGAGGAAAGTCCCCAGCAGACACAGCGAGAAGGCACTGATTGCCAGAAGTAATGTCCACGCTTTGAAGCTGGCGCGTTGTTCAGTGACCGCCAGCGAGTGCATCAACGCAGTGCCAACCAGCCACGGCATAAACGAGGCGTTTTCTACCGGATCCCAGAACCACCAGCCGCCCCAGCCGAGTTCGTAATAGGCCCATGCGGAACCGAGCACAATGCCGAGCGTCAGGAAGATCCACGCCGCCAGCGTCCACGGGCGGGTAAAACGTGCGTAGGTGCTGTCCAGACGCCCACTCAGCAAAGAAGCAATGGCAAAAGCAAACGCCACCGAGAAACCGACGTAGCCCATATAGAGCAAAGGCGGATGGAAGATCAGCCCCGGATCCTGCAACAACGGGTTAAGATCGCGCCCTTCAATCGGGAAATTCGGCAACGTGCGTGAGAATGGGTTAGAGGTAAAGAGAATAAACAGCAAAAAGCCGACGCTAACCATCCCCATTATCGCCAGTACGCGCGCCACAATATCCAGTGGAATACGCTGGCTAAAAATCGCCACCGCAAACGTCCAGCCGCTCATCAGCAGCACCCACAGCAGTAGCGAGCCTTCATGCGCGCCCCAGGTAGCCGCCACGCGATACCACACCGGAAGCTGGGTATTGGAGTTGCTGGCAACATAGGTGACGGTAAAGTCGTTGACCACGAAAGCATTGACCAGCACCAGAAATGCGCCAGCTACAGACATAAACAGCAGCCAGGCAAACAAGCGGGAAGACGCCATCATGCGCGCGTCCCCGCGCGCCACGCCCCATAGCGGATACACGGACAGCAGCAGCGCAATCCCTAGCGCCAGGCACAGCAGTCCGTTACCAATTTCCGGCATCATGATGCTGGGTCCTTATAAACACTCGCCGGGCGACGGTGGTTAGCTTCCATCGCTTTTTCGACTTCTGGCGGCGTATAGTTTTCATCGTGTTTCGCCAGCACTTCTTTCGCGAGGATATGATTGCCTTTTTCCAGTTCGCCCTGCACCACAACGCCCTGCCCTTCACGGAACAGATCCGGCAAAATGCCTTCGTAAGAGACATCGACCGAACCTTCAGCGTCGTAAATGGTGAAGGTCACTTTCAGCGAATTGGGATCGCGCTGCACGCTACCCGGCATCACCATCCCGCCAACGCGCAGACGCTGCCCGACTTCCGGCATCTGTTGGGTTTCACGCTTGCCGTAG
The DNA here is from genome assembly GCF_002965965.1 of Escherichia sp. MOD1-EC5495. Taxonomy (NCBI): domain Bacteria; kingdom Pseudomonadati; phylum Pseudomonadota; class Gammaproteobacteria; order Enterobacterales; family Enterobacteriaceae; genus Escherichia; species Escherichia sp. MOD1-EC5495. The sequence continues at coordinate 61,445 of NZ_PTRI01000004.1, read as the reverse complement.
AGAATCTCCCCCGGCGTATAGAAAAGGTCGATATTCGAGCGCAGCGCATACAGCACCAGGCCAATCGTCAGCGCCAGCCCCGCCAGCACGGCACAGGCAATCCACAACCGATTTTTACGGCGAATATTCATGCAGCCTCCTGCTGTTGCGCAGCACGTAAACGCGCCTCACGCGCCCGCTGTTGCGCCACGCCACGCAGAATTGCGCGATGCTGCATCACCGAGTGCACGACCAAAACCACCAGCGGAATAACTGTCATCACCACCGCCAGCCAGACAAAAAAGGCGTAACCGCCCATTGCGAAAAATTCATTCCAGGAAGCAAATGCAGGGGTCATTTACGGCCTCTTTTCAGTATCAGTTCACTCACCCACGGACGGCGTTTTTCCATCAGCAAAATCAAATTACGCATCCGCATCAGCGTCAGCGTGGCGGACAGCAGCAGGAAGCCAAAAATCGACCAGCGTAGCGGCGAACGCATCGCCGGATCGATACTTTGCTGCATCCGCGTTGATCCCTGATGCAGGGTGTTCCACCACTCCACGGAGTAATGAATAATCGGCAGATTCACCACGCCAATCAGCACCAGAATACCTGCCGCACGGCCTGCCAGACGGCGGTCGTCGAAGGCGTACCACAGGGCAATCACACCCACATACAGAAACAGCAGCACCAGTTCAGAAGTCAGGCGTGCGTCCCATACCCACCAGGTGCCCCACATCGGTTTCCCCCACGCGGAACCGGTGACCAGGGCAATAAAGGTAAACACGGCACCAATGGGCGCCATCGCCGCCACCGCCAGGTTGGCCATTTTCATCTGCCAGACAAGGCCGATAAACGCCGCCACCGCCATTGAGGCATAAATGCCCATCGACCAGATCGCCGCAGGTACATGCAGATAGATAATGCGGTAGCTATTTCCCTGCTGATAATCAGCGGGGGCAAAGCCGAATCCCCAGATCCAGCCGACGGTAAGCACAACCACACTGGCGATTGCCAGCCACGGTATAAACCAGCCACAGATTTGGTACAGCCGTGGTGGGATCGCCAGTTGATGCAGTGTTTTCCACATAGTTTCGATACCAGACTTGAACAAAAATCAGTAATTCAGCGTTATTGAATGCTGATTCGTAACGCTGCCGCCGTCGCAAAAGGGCTTAATGTCGCGGTGCCTGCCAGCAACGCACCTAAAATTGCCAGATACCCGTCAACGGGCAAATGCATCGAAGCCGCGTCCATCGCGGCGGTGGCAAAGATGAGTAATGGGATAGTCAGCGGTAACACCAGAATGCTCAATAGCACGCCGCCGCGCTTAAGCCCCACCGTCAGCGCCACGCCCGGTGCGCCGAGAAAGCCAAGCGTAGGGGTTCCCAGCAGCAGCGTCAGCGCCATCACTTGCCAGCCATAAACGTCCATTCCCAGTAGCAATGCCACCAGAGGCGAGAGGATGAGTAACGGCAGACCGGTTACCATCCAGTGCGCCATCACCTTCGCCAGCACAACGGCGGGCAAGGGTAACGGCAACAACATCAATTGTTCAAGACTGCCGTCCTGCAAATCGTCACGGAACAGGCGCTCCAGCGCCAGCAGTGAAGAAAGCAGCGCCGCAACCCAGATAATGCCCGGTGCAATACGCGCCAGCAGCTGCGGCTCCGGACCAATACTGAGCGGAAAAAGGGTAATAACAATCAGGAAGAACCACAGCGGATTAGCGATTTCGGCGCTATGGCGAAACGCCACGCGCAGCTCAAGACGGAAAATGCGCCAGAACATCATGCGCCCCTCGTTTGCATCAGCGAAATGCGGCGGATTTTACTTTCAGCAACGTTGAGCGGCTGGTGGGTGGTCAGAATCACAATCCCCCCCTGCTCCGTATGCTGCGCCATTCGCTGGGTCAGACGATCGACGCCGTTAACGTCAATCGCGGTAAAAGGTTCGTCGAGGATCCACAACGTGGCACGGGTCAGCCACAGACGCGCCAGCGCCACGCGGCGTTGTTGCCCGGCAGAGAGTTGATTAACGGGAATATCTTCGAATCCGGCAAGCCCGGCCTGCGCCAGGGCTTTCAGACATTGTGCGGTATCGCCATCGCGATGATAAAAGTGCAGATTTTCTAACGCCGTCAGCCGGGTTTTGATCCCCGGCTGATGGCCTATCCATAACAGATTTTGATGGTAGCTGTCGCGTACCTGATGCAAGGGCTGCCCTTGCCAGAGAACGTCACCCGCATCAGGGCGAGACAATCCCGTCAGCAAACGGAGAAGCGTTGTCTTCCCCGCACCGTTGCTGCCGGTAATTTGTACCCACTCTCCTGCATTCAGCGTAAACGACAAACCACTAAATAAGATTCGTTCATCCCGCTCGCAAAGTAATTCTCTGGCTTCAAGCATACCCACGCAATAATCCTGTTAAAAACCTGTCTCGACTTCGCGCATATCGGGCAGCTTGTGCGCTATCCCTTTATGGCAATCAATACAGGTTTGCCCATCTTTCACCGCCTGGTCGTGCATCTTAGCGGCAACAGATTTCTGGGCGGTTGTATCCATATACTCGAAGTTGTGACAGTTACGGCACTCCTGCGAGTTATTGTCCTTCATGCGCCGCCACTCATTCTGTGCCATCGTCAGGCGATGAGCTTCAAATTTCTGCGGCGTGTCAATAACGCCAAAAATTTTACCATACAGCTCTTTACTTGCTTTGAGCTTGCGTATCATCTTTGGCACAAACTCGTGCGGAACGTGACAATCCGGACAGGTCGCACGGACGCCGCTACGGTTGTTGTAGTGCACGGAATCCATGTATTCCTGATACACCGTGTTACGCATTTCGTGGCAGCTAATGCAGAACTCTTCGGTATTGGCTTTTTCCATCCCGGTGTTAAAGCCGCCCCAGAAGACGATGCCGCCGACAAAACCGATCAACAGCAGCGTCCCCAGCGCCAGACGGCTGGGGGTACGCCACCATTTCCACAGGCGCTTAATCAGACCAGGCTTACGGTCAGAATTTCCCATAATAACCTCTTATTTCCCGTAACCTTTTGATGGGGTAAAGGTATTCCCCACGATTGGCGCGGTATCGGCCTGCGGTACGTGACATTGCAGACAGAAATAACGACGCGGAGCCACTTCCGCGCCCACTTTGCCGTCGCTGTCCATAAAGTGAGTAGGACTGATACGCGGCGCGCCAGTGGTGCGATAACTTTCGACACCGTGGCACTGCAAGCAGCGGTTGGTATTGGTCGTTACCTGATAACCTTCAACGCTATGCGGGATCATTGGCGGCTGATTCACATAGTTCAGCGGCATCCGATCCTGCTCTTTTGGCATCCGAATGGCCCCTTCCTGCGTCCCGGATACTTCCGGCGACTGGCTAAAATCGACGCCATTAGCCGCCCAAACCGCGCCGCTTACCACCAGGGCCAGCATCGCCGTCCATTGACACAGCGCCTTCTTCAGGTCATGGCTTTTCATGATTTCGCTCCCGAACTCCATCGTGTAGTTATTGTAAATACATCCTCAGAACAGACATCCACGCAGCGACCGCACGTCATGCAATCGCGGCTGGTGACCTGCACCGGGCTTTGTTCATCCAGCACCGGGGCACGTAGCACATGCGGTTCCGGGCAAACATGAAAACAATCCATACAGCGGTTACATTTCTGCCGATCGGTGGCCGCAACGGTAATCACACCTTTGCTACCCAGCACGCCATACAGTGCACCAACCGGACAAATGTGTCCGCACCAGCCGTGTTCAACGACCAGTAGATCAAATAAAAACAGCGCGAGAATAAGCAGCGCGCCGCTGCCGAATCCCATTACCAGGCTGCGCCCCATCAAGGAAACGGGGTTGATCCATTCCCAGATGAGCGTGCCGGTTAAGGCCGATCCCACCAGAATGATCACCAACAGCACGTAGCGAATGTGGCGCGGGATGGTCGCAGACTGATTGAGCTCAAAGCGCCTGCGTAACCAGTTCGCTAAATCGGTAATTGGGTTCAGCGGGCAGACCCAGCTACAAAATAATCGCTTTCCTGCCAGGGCGTAGAGCACGGTGATAATTACCGCACCGGTCAACGCCACCGTGGCAGGCAGATGACCGCTGGCAAGGCTTTGCAGCGTCATCAGTGGATCGGTCAGCGGAACGGTGTCGAATAACAGGCTACTGCTATAGTTGCCGTGTAAGATCCACACACCAAACCACGGGCCGCTCAAAAACATTCCCAGCACGAAGAACTGACAAAGGCGACGCAACACCAGCCAACGGTGACTGCGCCACCAGCCTTTTTTCGCCAGCGCCTCGCGCCCGGCGTCACGTTTACGATTTGCCATTGTTCCCCTCCAGCCAGCCGAAGCGGTAATGGTGACCTAACTCCCCTTTCGCCAGTGACAGCGGTAACACCTTGATTGCCGGTTGTTCCAGCACGCACACTTTTTCGCACTTACCGCAGCCGGTACAGGCGTCGCTGTGAACCGTCGGCAGAAAGCGGGCGTGCTTACCGGTACGCGTGTTGCGCTCCAGCTCCAGGGTGATGGCCTCATCAATTTTCGGGCATTCGCGATAGCAAACATCGCAGCGCAGCCCCTGAAAGTTGAGGCAGTTCTCCTGATCCACCAGCACCGCCAGCCCCATCCGCGCGTCGTCGATCGATTCGATCTCACGATCCAGCGCACCGCTCGGGCACACTTTGGCGCACGGAATGTCCTCACACATTTCGCAAGGAATATCACGCGCGACAAAATATGGCGTGCCCGCCGACAGGCCAGAAGCCAGCGTCGCCAGTTTTAAGGTGTCATAAGGGCAAGCCTGAACACACTGACCGCAACGAACGCAGGCACTGGCAAAGGCGTTCTCGTTTATGGCTCCGGGCGGGCGCAACCGCACGCCAGATGCGCGTGCGGTTTGCTGTTGTAACCCCAGCGCCACACCCACGGCAGCCAGCCCGCCTGCTGTGCGAACAACATCGCGCAGAAAGCGGCGGCGACCATTTTGAGGTTTCGCTGACCGGGACATAATGGCTTACACCTTCTCCAGTTTGACCGCGCACTTCTTGAAGTCCGTCTCTTTCGAGAGCGGATCGGTCGCATCCAGCGTCAGTTTGTTTACCAGCTGTGCGGCGTCAAAGAACGGCATATACACCAGCCCCTGCGGCGGACGGTTACGACCGCGCGTTTCGACAATCGAGATCACTTCGCCACGGCGAGAAACCACTTTCACTTTGTCGCCACGACGCAGATCGCGCGCTTTCGCATCCAGCGGGTGAATAAACAGTACCGCTTCCGGGAAGGCGCGGTGCAGTTCCGGTACACGGCGAGTCATACTGCCGGTGTGCCAGTGCTCCAGTACGCGTCCGGTAGAGAGCCACAGATCGTACTCTTCATCCGGTGCTTCCGCCGCCGGTTCGAACGGCAGTGCGAAGATCACCGCTTTGCCATCCGGTTTACCGTAGAACTTATAGCCTTCGCCCGCTTTCACGTACGGGTCGTTACCTTCGCTGTAACGCCACTGCGTTTCTTTACCGTTCACCACCGGCCAGCGCAGACCGCGCGCTTTGTGGTAGTCATCGAACGGCGCGAGATCGTGACCGTGACCGCGACCAAACCATGCGTACTCTTCGAACAGCCCTTTTTGCAGATAGAAGCCCAGCTCGCGGGATTCATCGTTCAGCTGATCTTCCGCCAGTTCAGATACCGGGAATTTGCTCACTTCCGGGGTGGCATACAGCACTTCGTACAGCGTTTTGCCGCGCAGTTCCGGTTTCTTCGCCAGCAGCTCTTCCGGCCACACTTCTTCGGTTTTGAAGCGGCGGGAGAACTGAACTAACTGCCAGAGATCCGATTTTGCTTCGCCCGGTGCCTGTACCTGCTGACGCCAGAACTGAGTACGGCGTTCGGCGTTACCGTAAGCGCCCTCTTTTTCTACCCACATTGCTGTCGGCAGGATCAAGTCGGCTGCCAGCGCACTGACTGTCGGATATGGATCGGAGACGATGATAAAGTTGCGCGGGTCGCGCCAGCCCGGCATACGCTCTTCATTAATGTTCGGCCCGGCCTGCATGTTGTTGGTACACATGGTCCAGTAAACATTCAGCTTGCCGTCCTTCAGCGCACGGTCTTGCGCCACCGCGTGCAGACCGATTTTTGCCGGAATAGTGCCGCTCGGGATATTCCACTTCTTCTCGCAGATATCACGGTGCTTCTCGTTGGTCACCACCATGTCCGCAGGCAGACGGTGAGCAAAGGTGCCCACTTCACGCGCAGTACCACACGCGGAAGGCTGCCCGGTCAGGGAGAACGGACCGCAACCCGGTTGGGAAATTTTGCCGGTCAGCAGGTGCAGGTTGTAGACCAGGTTGTTGGCCCACACGCCACGGGTATGCTGGTTGAAACCCATCGTCCAGTAGGAGATGACTTTCTTGTTCGGATCGGCATACAGCTGCGCCAGTTGTTCTAACTGATCTTTTGGCACGCCGGTCATTTCGGCGGTTTTTTCCAGCGTATACTCGGCAACGAAGGCTTTGTAATCTTCAAAGCTCATCGGTTCGGAAGCATCAGACCCCGGATTCTTCGCCGCTTTTTCCAGCGGATGGGTCGGACGTAAACCGTAGCCGATGTCCGTCGCCCCTTTGCGCAGGTTGACGTGTTTGCTGAAGAAGTCCTGATTTATCGCATTGTTTTGAATGATATAGTTGGCGATATAGTTCAGGATCACCAGGTCAGACTGTGGCGTAAAGATGATGCCGTTATCCGCCAGCTCGAAGCTACGATGCTGGTAGGTAGAAAGCACCGCCACGGTGACGTTCTGGTTAGAGAGACGACGGTTGGTGATGCGCGACCAGAGGATCGGGTGCATCTCCGCCATGTTCGCGCCCCACAACACAAAAGCGTCAGCCTGTTCGATATCGTCATAGCAGCCCATCGGCTCATCCATACCAAAGGTACGCATAAAGCCAACCACCGCCGACGCCATACAGTGACGTGCGTTCGGGTCGATGTTGTTAGAACGGAAGCCCGCTTTAAACAGCTTGGAGGCGGCATAACCTTCCCAGATAGTCCACTGACCAGAACCGAACATACCGATCGATTCCGGCCCTTTTTCTTTCAGGGCGGTTTTGAATTTCTCTTCCATCACATCGAAAGCCTGATCCCAGGTGATTGGGGTAAATTCGCCTTCTTTGTCATATTTACCGTTTTTCATACGCAGCAGCGGCTGCGTCAAACGGTCTTTACCGTACATGATTTTGGGCAGGAAATAGCCCTTAATGCAGTTCAGGCCACGGTTAACCGGTGCGTCTGGGTCGCCCTGACAGGCCACCACACGCCCCTGCTGCGTTCCGACCAGAACGCCGCAACCAGTACCGCAGAAACGGCACGGCGCTTTATCCCATTTAATGGCTTCCTGCTGACCAACAACGGCGCGGGCAACGCCCGGCACGCTGAGACCGGCAGCCGCCGCAGCGGCCGCAACGGCGTTAGCTTTCATAAAGCTACGACGACTGAGTTTCATGGTGTTTCCTCACCTTGCTCTTCCTGCTGGTGATAAACCAGCGACACCGCCAGCACGCCCTCTACGTTGCGTACTGACTCAATGGTTTGGATCAGCGTTTCGCTGTCTTCTGCTTCCACCACCACAATCAACTGACCGCTCGGCGCGTCGCTGACAGCGACTTCACAGCCGGGAAAGGCGTTCAGTTGGGTGCTGATGTCTGAAATTCGTTCGCTTTTGGCCTGCACGACCAGGCTGCAAACTTGCCAGTTAGTGTGCATGGAGATACTCCGCAGTTATGGCTGATACCGGACAGCTGGCTGCACATGCTCCACATCCGTTGCAAAGTTGGCTATTAAGTTGCGGCTGGTAGATCCCGGAGAGCGTCGGGCGAAAGATAATTGCCATTGGCTCGCAGCTATCCTGACAGCGGCGGCATTCAACTGTTTGATACGCCAGGCACGCCTCCCCAATGGTGAACTGCAAATCCCAGGCCCTGGTGTGGCGCGGAGAAAATAGCGATTCGGGGCAAGCCTGCGCGCAGGCGTAACAGAAGCTGCACTCGTTATTTTTGAAATTAACGCTCGGATAACCACCTGCGCCGCGTTCAAGAATGTTGTTTTCACAAGCATTAATACAGGCGTCGCAGCGGGTGCAATGGGTCAGAAAATGAGATTCATCACCGGACCAGGGCGGACGGATACCGTTACTGGCTTTGCGCCAGCGACCAGTCAGTATGCCCCGACGGGATGCATCAATCTTCACATTGACCTTCCATCATTAACGCGCTCTGAAAACTGAGAGCGACCAAATAAACCGCATAATTAATAAGCCATTTTTATAGCCGCTAAGATATTAAAGGATGTGTCAAAGATGCATACCCCGATCGGGGTAAAACCTGTAGCAGGATCAAAAGAGTGGTGGGAAGAGTGGCAAAAACGAGCTTTTGCTCACATTTCAAATGGTTATAAACACATTTATATAGCGATTAATTCACCAGAGATATTTCAGCTGGTTTGTTCTCTCATTAGCATTTAACACTAAAAGAGCAGGTAAAATTGTCTGAATGTTCTTTCAGTTATTCATAAAGCAAATTAATAAATCTGATGAATATGTTAACCTTCAGCGACATCCTCGGTGAAAACCTATAAATGAAGAAGGAAAACAAATGAAGACCATTCTACCTGCAGTGCTGTTTGCCGCTTTCGCCGCAACCTCAGCCTGGGCTGCAGACAGCGTCCAGCCACTGGAAAAAATCGCCCCTTATCCGCAAGCTGAAAAAGGCATGAAGCGTCAGGTGATTCAGTTAACCCCGCAAGAAGATGAATCTACCCTGAAAGTAGAACTGTTGATCGGTCAGACGCTGGAAGTCGATTGCAACCTGCATCGTCTCGGCGGAAAGCTGGAAAGCAAAACGCTGGAAGGCTGGGGCTATGATTATTATGTCTTTGATAAAGTAAGCTCGCCGGTTTCCACGATGATGGCCTGCCCGGATGGCAAGAAAGAGAAGAAATTTGTCACCGCGTATCTGGGCGATGCCGGAATGCTGCGTTACAACAGTAAGCTGCCGATCGTGGTGTATACGCCAGACAATGTGGATGTGAAATACCGCATCTGGAAGGCGGAAGAGAAAATTGACAACGCGGTAGTTCGCTAAACTGCTGTGAAGTGCTGCACTCCGTATGTCGGATAAGGTGGTCACGCCGCATCCGACATCTGGCGCACGAGCCGGTTGCCTGATGCGACGCTGACGCGTCTTATCAGGCCTACGCCGCTGTGAAACGCTGCACTCCGTAGGTCGGATAAGGTGGTTACGCCGCATCCGACACTCAATGCCGGATGCGGCACACCATTACAACGCAATATCCGCGACTTCTTTTTGAACGGGTTGCGGTTTCAACTGCGGTTTCGGCGTACTATCTGCTGCTTGCGGTTTGTCGTATTTCAGCCCCAGCACTTCGCTGGTGTACTGCAACTCGCGTTCTGTTGCCGCTACATCACCGTTCAGCTTGCGTCCATAAGACGGAACGATCGCTTTCAACGTTGCCTGCCATTGCGGGCTGGAAACGCGATCGCCAAATACTTTTTCCAGCAGATTCAACATAATCGGCGCGGCGGTTGACGCCCCTGGCGATGCCCCCAAGAGCGCGGCAATGGTTCCTTGCTGGTCACTGACCACTTCGGTACCCAGACGCAGTACACCACCTTTCTCGGCATCACGCTTGATAATCTGCACACGCTGCCCCGCTTGCCACAAACGCCAGTCCTCTTTTTTCGCTTGCGGATAGTACTCTTTCAACGCTTCAAAACGATCCTCTTCACTCAACATCACCTGACTTACCAGATATTTCACCAGATCGAAATTATCCAGCCCAACGTGCATCATCGGCATCACGTTAGAGGTGGTGGTGGAACTCATCAGATCCCACAATGAACCGTTTTTGAGGAATTTGGTTGAGAAGGTGGCAAATGGCCCAAACAGCACTACGCGTTTACCGTCCAGCACACGGGTATCGATATGCGGAACCGACATCGGCGGTGCGCCAACGGAGGCTTTCCCATAGACCTTCGCCAGATGATGGTTAACCACGTCCGGGTTTTCCGAAACAAGGAACTGCCCACCTACCGGGAAACCGGCGTAGTCTTTCGCTTCCGGAATACCGGATTCCTGTAACAGCTTCAGCGCCGCACCGCCCGCGCCGATAAAGACAAATTTCGCGCGGATGTTCTGTGCTGTGCCGTTTTTCAGATCTGCAACGGTGACGGTCCAGGTGTTATCGTCATTACGTTTGAGAGCGCGGACTTCACTGCTGAGTTGCAGCGAGAAGTTAGATTTCTTCTGCAAGGAAGCAATTAACTGGCGGGTGATCTCGCCGTAGTTCACATCGGTACCAATTTCCGTACGCGTGGCTGCCACTTTCTGTTGCGGATCGCGCCCTTCCATCACTAACGGTGCCCACTCTTTGATCTGCGCGTGATCTTCAGAGTAACGCATACCGCGAAACAGCGAACTTTGTTGCAATGCCGCGTAACGGGCGCGCAGGAAATTGACGTTATCCTCACCCCAGACAAAGCTCATGTGCGGAACGGTATTGATAAATGAACGCGGAGTACGCAGCACGCCGCGCTCGACCTGGTGCGCCCAGAACTGGCGGGAAATCTGAAATGCTTCGTTAATGGCGACTGCTTTTTCAATACTGATGCTGCCATCGGCGTTTTGCGGGGTGTAATTGAGTTCCATCAGCGCAGAATGCCCGGTTCCGGCGTTGTTCCAGCCGTTCGAACTCTCCTGCGCAACCCCCTCCAGGCGCTCTACCATGGTCATCGACCACTCTGGCTCCAGCTCGCGTAAATAAGTCCCCAATGTGGCGCTCATAATGCCGCCGCCAATCAACAGTACATCAGTTTCCTGCTCCTCGGACGCTTTCGCTTTTGCCGCCATCGAAACGGCATTAAGCCCCACGGCCATCGAGAAGAGCATGGCAGTCACTTTTTTCATCTTGTTAATGCCTTACTTTTAGTCGCTTTATTGCAGGTGAGATTTGCGCGGCATCAACGGCAACACTTAAGTAACAACATTTAAATAATGTTTATAAATTATATTCTAATTTTAGAAACATTATAATTTCGTTGATTAATTATAGGGTTATTAGAAACGAAGGGATTTTTAGAATATTGACCTGGCGGCAGCAGTCCGCCAGGTCAGCGTCGAAATATTATGCCGTCCGGGCAACGGCATCACGCGAAGCAGCATCGCGCTCTTCGCCCGTCAGCTCGCTAAGTTGCCCACTGCGCATCTCCAGCAGGCGGTCAGCGTGGATAAAGTAATGATCGTCATGACTAATGGCGAATATGGTTTTACCCATTTCCTGCATCAGCGGCAACAGTACCTGATAAAACTCACGACGGAAATGCGGGTCCTGATCCGCCGCCCATTCATCAAGCAGAATAATATCTCGTTCTTCTGCCAAAGCCAGCAACAGCGCCACGCGTTTTTTCTGGCCTTTCGATAACCTGAGGTTAAGAATACGCCCGTTATTTAACTCAAGCTTATGCGCCATTTTCAGTTGTGCCAGCCACTTCTCAACCAGTTGTGGATTAGCCGGTTTTCCCTCTGGCCCCAGCAACTGATCAAACAGCCAGACATCGGTAAACACTGCCGAAAACAGTTTGCGATAATCTTCCGGTTGTTCGCCGCTGACAGGTTTGCCATCCAGCAAGATTTCGCCGCTTTGTGGCTGATACAAGCCCGTCAGCAACATCGCCAGCGTCGATTTTCCGCTACCGTTGCCGCCAATCAGAAACAGCAGTTCGCCACGTTTGATGGTGAGGTTAATCGGCCCAACGGAAAACGCGTTATCCTGATAGCTAAACGTCACGTTACGTAGCTCCAGCGTTTGCCAGTTGGGAAACGCCTGCGGGCGCGGAAACTCTGCTTTGAAAGGCGCGAGCGCGAATTTGTTCAGCTTGTTAAACGCCACCTGCGCCGTCAGCAGCGTCGGCAATGCGCCAACCGCCGAAAGCAGCGGCGTACGCAGGAATAACAACGTCAACGAATAGGTCGCGGCAACGTTGGTATCAGCCCAACCGAGACTGTTCGCCATCCAGAACACCAGGCCGATTGCGCCCAGCATCATGATGTTCGACCAGTTCACGGCACTAAGATGGAAGGTGTCTGCGCGAATAATATGATGGCGATACTCTTGCGCATCAGGAATGTAGAGGTTGTTAAACACATACTCGGCGCGTTCGCGGTTCAGAGTCAGCTCTTTACGCCCTTCAAGTACAGTTTGAAAATCCGCATACAGCTTGTCTTCGGTTTCACGCAGGGTCGCCATATGTTTGTACACCCGCGCTACCAGCACAAAACCGCCCCAGATGGTGACCGCCATCCAGATAGCCGTTACCAGCAACATTTTGCCCGACAGCATCCACAGATACGCCGCTGAACCGATAGTGAGAATGATCCCCTGCACCAGTTCCGGCAAACGAACAAAAGCAATGGTGATATTGCGCACATCGCTGGTTAACCCCGCCAGCAATGAGGCGCTGCCGAGTTGTTCAATGCGCTCGACATGGGTATCCAGAATCCGCTTGATAAATTCGCTACGCAGTCGGTAAACGAAGTGGTGCCCCAGCGTAGTGAGTGCCAGTTGCGATCCGAGAGTGACTGCCATCAACAGCAGCAATAAACCCAGAAACTCCGGCAACACCAGCAGACTGGTATCCGCCGTTTCGATAAGGCGCTGATTGATAAAAGCAATTAAGCCAATGCCTAATGCCGCACTGGCGAGGCTTAGCGCCATCACACTGATAAATGGCCAGCGATACTGCCGCCAGACAAGTACAAGAAGTTCCATGCAGAAAACCCGGACAATGAATTACAGCCCGCAGTTTAAACATCTTCGCGCGCACAGCAATAATAATTCTTATTTTTATTCTTTTTTACCTGCCTGACGGAATGTCAGGTTGTAGCGGCAGTCGGTGGTGAGTGGATGAAACCCCGCTTTCAACGGTTGAATACCGTGATAAAACAGCCGCGATTCACCGCCCCAAACCACCACATCGCCATGTTCCAGCAACAATCTTTTTAGCGGATCATTTCGTTTCAGGCCGCCAAATTGAAAAATCGCGGGTAAGCCCAGAGAAACAGAAACAATCGGCGCGCTCAGATCCGGTTCGTCTTTATCCTGATGCAGCGACAGTTTCGCGCCAGGAGTGTAGCGGTTGATAAGACAAGCATCTGGCTGGAAATCTGGATAGCCCGCCGCCGTAGCCGCACGTTGACATAAATTATGAAAACTCTGCGGCATGGCAGGCCACGGTTTATTTGTTTGCGGATCAATGGGCGAATAGAGATAACCCTGCCGATTGGTGGTCCAGCCCAGACGCCCGCAGTTGGTCATCGCCACCGACATGGTATATCCGCCGGGGGTGACCATCTGGCGAAACGGCGACTGGCGGGCGACATTGCTGATTCCCTGCATCAGTTGCTCCGCAGTATTAAAGGCAAAACGGCGCAGGATCACCGCGCCAGGTGCCAGGGGTTCTTGCCACGGTTCAGCATCAGCAAACAGATCCAACATTATTTCTCCTCGTTTTCAGCTTCACGACGTAGCAACTGTGCTTTACGCGAAACACCCCAGCGGTAACCGGAAAGTGTGCCATCACCACGTACCACCCGATGACAAGGTATAACGATCGCTAACTTATTGGCGGCGCAGGCACTTGCCACGGCACGTACCGCTTTCGGTTTGCCGATGGTGTTTGCCAGTTGCTGATAACTCACAGTTTCACCGCAAGGAATGGTACGCAGCGCCTGCCAGACTTGCTGCTGAAAAGCGGTGCCGCGAATATCCAGCGGCAACGTCAGCGGCGTATCCCGGTTATTGAGGCTGGCGATCACTTCACGCACATGTTGCTGAAACGTCGGGTCAGCGGGTGCGTTGTCGGCAGCGGGAAACATCTGCCGCAGTTCACTGATTAATGTCGCGTCATCATCACCCAGTAATATCGCGCAAATCCCCCGCTCGCTTTCTGCCACCAGGCAACGACCCAGCTCACAATCAGCCAGTGCATAACGCACAGCCAGGTTTTCGCCACCGTGACGAAATTGTTTAGCCGTCATGCCCAGCGTTTCATCGGCTTTACGGTAGTAACTGCTGCCGTCGGGGAATCCGGCATTGAGAATCGCCTGAGTCACGCTCTCCCCTTTTGCCAGAGACTCCCGCAATCGGCGAGCACGCCAGGCCTGCTGCCAGGCTTTCGGCGTCATTCCGGTAGTCGCTTTAAACAATCTATGCAAATGGAACGGACTCATCGCCACCTGTTCGGCTAAGGCTTCCAGCGTTACAGGCGTTTCCTGTTCCAGCAGTCGACACGCGTGGGTGATTTTATCCAACCGATGTTGCTGGGCATTGGCTTTATCAGGTTGGCAGCGTTTGCAGGGGCGAAATCCGGCGGCGAGTGCCTCGCTGGCATTTGCGTAGAAGGAGACATTTTCCCGCAAGGCATGTCTGGCGCGGCAAGACGGACGGCAAAAGATACCCGTGGTGCGCACGGCGAAGACAAATTCGCCGTCGGCGTTCGGGTCGCGGGCTAAGACAGATTGCCAGCGTTGATCGTCAGTTAAGCGTGTGGCGTTGTTCATAATCAGCTCCCTGGTTAAGGATAGCCTTTAGTCTGCCCGGTCACCATTGCGCAAAAACCAACAATCTTGCGCTTTAATTTTTTTCGCTGATAAGGAAGCTTTTAAACTGCGGCGACATCCAGGTTTTAAAGCTATCGCCCTCTTTGGTGATCATATAGACCGCCAGCCCTTCCCGGCGAACGACTTCTTTGGCTTTCTCTGGCCCGAGCACCATCAAACCTGTGTCCCAGGCGTCGGCTTCCAGCGCCGTCGGGGCAATCACCGTCACGGATACCAGATTGTGTTCAATGGGACGCCCGGTTTGCGGATCAATAACATGGGAAAGGCGTTTGCCGTCCAGCTCGTAATAGTTGCGATAGCTGCCAGAAGTGCTGATACCGTGACCATTGATGTCAACCACGGCCTGAACCGCGTTCTCTTTATCGGTCGGTTTTTGGATCGCCACCCGCCACGGCTGCCCTTCGCCGTTCATGCCACGGCTGTTCAGCGCGCCGCCCACCGACACCAGATAGCGGGAAATACCTTCCTGCTCCATTAAGCGTGCCAGATGATCTGCCGCATAACCTTCGCCGACGGTAGAGAGATCGACATATAAATCCGGCAGATCTTTTTGCAGATATTGTTGATGTGACTGATTAATGACCGTCAGATGCTGTAAACCCGTTTTGGCTTTCATCGCGTCGATCTGTTCCTGGTTCGGGATTTGTACCGGCTGTTGTTCCGGGCCAAAGCCCCACAGATTCACCAGCGGCCCGACAGTAATATCCATCGCGCCATCGGTTTTGGCGCCAATGCGCAGCGAGGTGGTGATGATATCGGCCATCGCTTCACTTACCGGCCACGGCGACAAACTTTTCGAGTCGTTAAAGCGCATCAGCGCGGAGTCTTTTTTATAGGTCGAAAGCAGCTGATCGTCGGCGTCCAGCTGGGTCTGAATCTTCTCTTTAAGTTCAGCACTGCGTTTGGCGTCAATGCCAGGGATACTGGCACGCCAGAAGGTTCCCATCGTTTTGCCTTCAAGAACGGTAACTTCAGTAGCGTGGGATTTGGCGGGTTGTGTTTTTTGATCGCAACCAACAAAGAAGAGCGCGGCAGCCAGCAATGCCACGCGGGTAAAGCTTATTTCCATACGTGATTATCCTCATGCGAACGGTCGCAAGAGTACACCAAAAAACTGCGTTTGTACGCTGAAAACAATGAAAAAAGGGCCCGCAGGCCCTTTGTTCGATATAAATCGAGATTAGAACTGGTAAACCAGACCCAGAGCCACGATGTCATCAGTGTTGATGCCAGCAGCGCGGGTGAACTGGTTGTCGTCCAGCAGGTTGATTTTGTAGTCAACGTAGGTGGACATGTTTTTGTTGAAGTAGTAGGTAGCACCAACATCAACATATTTCAGGATATCTTCGTCGTCGTAGTTACGACCAGCAACGACACCCAGGTTTTTACCTTTAGACTGCAGGTATGCTACAGACGGACGCAGACCGAAGTCGAACTGGTACTGAGCAACAGCTTCGAAGTTCTGTGCTTTGTTCGCCCAACCCAGGGAACCTACGCGAGTTGCGTTGTAGGTCTGGGTGTACTGAGCAGCCAGGTAGATGTTGTTAGCGTCGTATTTCAGACCACCGGTGTAGGTTTCAGCACGGTCGCCGTTACCGATGTAAGCAGCGGTGTTCTGAGCATCAGTACGTTTGGAGCTGGAAACTGCAGCACCGATACCGAAGCCTTCGTAATCATAAGTGATAGAACCGCCAACGCCGTCGCCGTTCTGACGCAGAGCACCACGACCGTTGTTGGTCATGCCTTCGCCGCTTACGCTACCGTTTTTACCCTGGTACTGAACAGCAAAGTTCAGACCGTCAACCAGACCGAAGAAGTCGGTGTTACGGTAGGTCGCGAAGCCGTTACCACGCTGCTGCATGAAGTTGTCAGAACCGTAAGTGTCGCCACCGAATTCTGGCAGTACGTCGGTCCAGGAAGTTACGTCGTAAACAACGCCGTAGTTACGACCGTAGTCGAAAGAACCAACGTCCTGGAATTTCAGACCAGCGAATGCCACACGGGTCCAGGAGTTTTCTTTGTTGTCTTCAGAGGTATTGCCCTGGATCTGATATTCCCACTGGCCGTAACCGGTCAGCTGGTCAGTAACCTGAGTTTCGCCTTTGAAACCAAGACGTACATAGGTCTGGTCGCCGTCTTCTGACTTGTTGTCAGAGAAATAGTGCAGGCCGTCTACTTTACCGTACAGATCTAATTTGTTGCCGTCTTTGTTGTAAACTTCAGCAGCGTTTGCTGCGCCTGCTACCAGCAGAGCTGGGACCAGGAGGGACAGTACTTTAACTTTCATGTTATTAACCCTCTGTTATATGCCTTTATTTGCTTTTTTATGCCACTGCATACTGATTAACCCTCATTAATCAGTCGGCAAGTCCATTCTCCCCAAAAATGCAGAATAATCCAACACGAATATGATACTAAAACTTTTAAGATGTTTCATTTATCGCTATAGATGTTTCAAAATGTAAATATGATGGAACTTTTTAAGATTCTTGATGATTGGCGAAATAAGCACCTAACATCAAGCAATAATAATTCAAAGGTAAAATCAATAACTTATTCTTAAGTACTTGATAGCACTGAATGCCAAAACAAAATCTTCACTCGCAACTAAAATATGTCTCGCTATCATCATTAACTTTATTTATTACCGTCATTCATTTCTGAATGTCTGTTTACCCCTATTTCAACCGGATGCCTCGCATCCGGTTTTTTTTACCCTTCTTTACACAACTTTTATTTTTTTGTACTACCGCTAGAAAATTATAACGCTTGTTAATAACTTCACAAAAATTTAACAAGATATAATTCCCGCCATCTTTTCTTTATCCGTAATTAATTTCGCTCTTCTTTTTTGCAGATTATTTGTACAGCAAAATGCGGTGTGTACATCTATTTCCCATCGGGCAGAACGAGACATATCGTTGAGGAATAGAGAATCATCTATCGGGTAATAGTCTGGAATTTCGCACTGTACCCTTTATACTGCCCTATCACTTCGCGAAGTTTTAACAGGTCATAAACACGAATGCGTCAGAAAGAGACAACGGCCACGACCCGCTTTTCACTCCTACCGGGGAGCATTACCCGCTTCTTTTTACTGTTGATCATTGTGTTGCTGGTGATGATGGGTGTAATGGTACAAAGCGCAGTCAACGCCTGGCTGAAAGATAAAAGCTACCAGATTGTCGACATTACTCATGCTATACAAAAGCGCGTCGATACCTGGCGTTACGTGACCTGGCAGATCTACGACAACATCGCTGCAACGACTTCGCCTTCCACCAGTGAAAGTTTGCAAGAGACGCGTCTGAAACAGGATGTCTACTATCTGGAAAAACCGCGTCGCAAAACAGAAGCCCTGATCTTTGGTTCTCACGACAACTCAACGCTTGAGATGACCCAACGAATGTCTACTTATCTGGACACATTATGGGGCGCAGAAAATGTACCGTGGTCGATGTATTATCTGAACGGGCAGGATAACAGCCTGATTCTTATCTCGACCCTGCCGTTAAAAGATCTCACCTCCGGATTTAAAGAATCGACTGTCAGTGACATTGTTGATTCTCGTCGCGCGGAGATGCTGCAACAGGCTAACGCCCTGGATGAACGTGAAAGTTTTTCTAACCTGCGCCGTCTTGCCTGGCAGAACGGTCATTATTTTACCTTGCGTACAACCTTTAACCAGCCGGGACATCTGGCAACGGTGGTTGCATTTGATCTGCCTATTAATGATCTAATCCCGCCAGGGATGCCGCTGGATAGCTTCCGTCTTGAACCAGAAGCAGGTACTGCGGGTAACAATAATAATGAGAAAGAAGCAACGGATAGCGTCAGCATTAACTTTAATAGTTCGAAGATTGAAATCTCTTCGTCGCTCAACTCCACCGATATGCGGCTGGTCTGGCAGGTTCCTTACGGCACTTTGCTGCTGGATACATTGCAAAACATTCTGCTGCCATTGCTGCTGAATATCGGTTTGCTGGCACTGGCGCTTTTTGGTTACACCACCTTTCGTCATTTCTCCGGGCGCAGCACAGAAAGCGTTCCCAGCACCGCAGTGAATAACGAACTGCGTATCTTGCGAGCAATAAATGAAGAGATTGTGTCACTGCTGCCACTCGGTCTGCTGGTTCACGATCAGGAATCGAATCGCACAGTTATCAGCAATAAGATTGCCGACCATCTGCTGCCGCATTTGAATCTGCAAAACATCACCACCATGGCAGAACAGCATCAGGGGATTATTCAGGCGACCGTCAATAACGAGCTGTATGAAATTCGCATGTTCCGCAGCCAGATAGCGCCGCGTACGCAAATCTTCATCATTCGCGATCAGGATCGCGAGGTGCTGGTGAACAAGAAACTCAAGCAGGCGCAGCGTCTGTACGAGAAAAACCAGCAGGGCCGGATGGCCTTTATGCAAAACATTGGCGATGCGCTGAAAGAACCCGCACGGTCACTGGCGGAAAGTGCGGCTAAACTCAACTCTCCGGAAAGCAAACAACTGGCAAATCAGGCTGATGTGCTGGTGCGCCTGGTCGATGAAATTCAGCTAGCGAACATGCTTGCGGACGATAGCTGGAAGAGCGAGACCGAGCTTTTCTCCGTACAGGATTTAATCGATGAAGTGGTTCCTGCTGTGCTACCGGCAATGAAGCGCAAAGGCCTGCAACTACTGATTAACAATCATCTGAAAGCACACGATATGCGCCGTGGCGATCGCGATGCTTTACGCCGTATTTTGCTGCTGTTGATGCAATATGCCGTCACCTCAACGCAACTGGGGAAAATTACCCTTGAGGTTGATCAGGATGAATCCTCTGACGAACGTCTGACTTTCCGCATTCTGGACACCGGAGACGGTGTAAGCATTCATGAAATGGATAATTTACACTTCCCGTTCATCAACCAGACCCAAAGCGATCGCTATGGCAAGGCGGACCCGTTGGCATTCTGGTTGAGTGATCAACTGGCGCGAAAACTGGGCGGTCATTTAAATATTAAAACGCGGGACGGGCTTGGTACACGCTACTCCGTGCATATCAAAATGCTGCCTGCAGACCCGGACGTTGAAGAGGAAGAGGAACGTTTACTGGATGATGTCACCGTGATGGTGGATGTAACTTCCACAGAAATTCGGAATATTGTCACTCGCCAGTTAGAAAATTGGGGTGCAACCTGTATCACACCCGATGAAAGATTAATTAGTCAGGATTATGATATCTTTTTAACGGATAATCCGTCTAATCTTACTGCCTCTGGCTTGCTTTTAAGCGATGATGAGTCTGGCGTACGGGAAATTGGGTCTGGTCAATTGTGCGTCAACTTCAATATGAGCAATGCTATGCAGGAAGCGGTCTTACAATTAATTGAAGTGCAACTGGCGCAGGAAGAGGTGACAGAATCGCCTATGGGTGGAGATGAAAATGCGCAACTCCATGCCAGCGGCTATTATGCGCTCTTTGTAGACACAGTACCGGATGATGTTAAGAGGCTATATACTGAAGCAGCAACCAGTGACTTTGCTGCATTAGCCCAAACGGCTCATCGTCTTAAAGGCGTGTTTGCCATGCTAAATCTGGTACCCGGCAAGCAGTTATGTGAAACGCTGGAACATCTTATTCGCGAGAAGGATGTCCCAGGAACAGAAAAATACATCAGCGACATTGACAGCTATGTCAAGAGCTTGCTGTAGCAAGGTAGCCTATTACATGAACAATATGAACGTAATTATTGCCGATGACCATCCGATAGTACTGTTCGGTATTCGCAAATCACTTGAACAAATCGAGTGGGTGAATGTTGTCGGCGAATTTGAAGATTCCACAGCACTGATCAACAACCTGCCGAAACTGGATGCGCACGTGTTGATTACCGATCTCTCCATGCCTGGAGATAAATACGGTGACGGGATCACCTTGATCAAATACATCAAGCGTCATTTCCCAAGCCTGTCGATCATTGTTCTGACCATGAACAACAATCCGGCAATTCTTAGCGCGGTACTGGATCTGGATATCGAAGGGATCGTCCTGAAGCAAGGCGCGCCTACGGATCTGCCAAAAGCCCTCGCCGCGCTGCAAAAAGGCAAGAAATTTACCCCAGAAAGCGTATCTCGTCTGCTGGAGAAAATCAGCGCCAGTGGTTACGGCGACAAGCGTCTCTCACCTAAAGAGAGTGAAGTACTGCGCCTGTTTGCAGAAGGTTTCCTGGTTACCGAGATTGCTAAAAAGCTCAACCGTAGCATCAAAACCATCAGCAGCCAGAAGAAATCCGCGATGATGAAGCTGGGTGTCGAGAACGATATCGCCCTGCTGAATTATCTCTCTTCTGTGACCTTAAGTCCGGCAGATAAAGAGTAATCTCCCGACAGGCCAGATAAGCACCGACCGCCGGATGCGGCGTAAACGCCTTATCCGGCCTACAAATCCCAATATTTCAATACATTACACAAACGTAGGCCTGATAAGACGCGCCAGCGTCGCATCAGGCGTTTGCACCGACCGCTCCTACGATTTCCGCGCTTTCCTGACCCTCTCGGCATACATCGTCAGCGTCTGTTTTATGACATCCAGCGTCACTGGCTTCGACAGACAGCTATCCATCCCGGACTCCAGGCACCGCTGCTTCTCTTCAGCCAACGCATTGGCAGTCACCCCGATTACCGGCAACGTTAACCCCAGCTGGCGGATACGTTGCGTTAACCGGTAACCGTCCATATTTGGCATGTTGACGTCACTAAGCACGATATCGATATGATTCTTGCTTAGTACATTAAGCGCATCGACGCCATCATTTGCCGTTTTACACTGATAACCCAACGATCCGAGCTGATCGGCTAGTAAGCGACGATTAATCGGATGATCGTCAACCACCAGAATCATCATGTCGTCATTGCTGGTGGAGTCTTTGTCCGTCAACGGCAGAACGTTGGCAGGATCATCACTTTCAATTTCTATCCGATAGATACGCGCCAGTAGCACAGGCAGTTCATGCGACGAGGCGACGCTATGCACCCACTCACCGGGCGCTCTCTCCAGCGGAATACCAATATGTCGACGGCAGAACGTCACCACCGCTCTGCCCTGCCATTTTTCACTCAGCGCCTCATCAGTGATCAACACATCCTCTGGTGAGGGTTCCTGACCTTCGTATGTTGTAACGATTACACCACTGCGCTGCAAACTGGTTTCGATAAACTGGCATAGTGACGCATTGCGTACCGCCAACCAGCAGCGTTTACCCGTTAATCCTTCGACACCTTTTTTATGTGGATATTGCGCACCATACAGCGGAATACGTACCGTAAACTGGCTTCCCATACCTGGTTCAGACTCTACTGAGATATCACCGTCCATCATGCTGATCAGTTTTTCACAAATCGCCAGTCCCAGACCGGTTCCCTGGAAGTTACGCTGTACACCCGTCCCTACCTGGAAGAAGGGATCGAACAGCCGCACCACTTCTTTCGCCGGAATCCCCACGCCAGTATCGCGAACGCGAATAGAAAGATAATCGCCATCAGCACGGACATGCAGAACAATGCAGCCGGTATCGGTAAATTTAATGGCGTTACTCAACAGATTGGAGATGACCTGCTGTAAACGCATCGGATCGCCGTTTAAGGTTACCGGCACATCCGGTTCAATAAAGCAGTACAAACCAAGCTGCTTTCGCACCACCAGCGGCAAATAGTTGGCGGTGATATGGTTCATCACTTCACGCGGTGAAAACTCACGCGGCTCTATCTTTAACTGTTCCGATTCAATCTTCGAGAAATCGAGAATGTCGCTGATAATTTTCAACAGCAGGCTGGAAGAGTTATTCATTGCCGTCACCAGACGGTCAACGCCTTTCGGCAACTCTTTGGTTTGCAACAGATCCAGGTTACCGATAATGCCATACAGCGGCGTTCGCAACTCGTGGCTGACGGTGGCAAGGAACATCGATTTCGACTGACTCGCCTGTTCTGCTGCCTGCGCCATCTCTTGCAACGACTCTTCCATCTTCACGCGCGAAGAAACATCGACCAGTACGCAAATCGCCACGTTTTCATTACGATAGCGAGAATGAACAAAGCTGATTTGCAGATTAGTATTGTTGCTGGTCAGGACATCGACAAAATTGACTTGCTGCCCACAGATAATTTGCGTCAGCCGCTGGCGATCCTCATGCGTAAGCATGTTGAGATAGGTATGCGCCAGTTCGTTACTCAAAATATTGACGCCATCAGCGGTGCGCAAAATACAGATCCCCACCGGTGCGGAGGCAACAATCTTGCGATTAAACTGCTCGTGTTCTTCCAGACGCTGGGCGTCACTTTCTGCCGGAATGAAAATACGCCGCTCGTACATCCGCGCGAGAGTAAACAGTGCCGCACCGGCAATAACATTCAGCAAAATTGCGTTAAGTATCAGCATTCGAATGCGTTCCAGCACCTGATCTACGGGCACCGAGTAAACGATACTTAACGATGATGGCGGCAGATTTTTCTTCAGCACCAGCTCATGGAAGCCAGGTGTATAACCAAACCAGGAACGTTCCTGCATCCAACGCGGTTCAGCCTCGATTTTGCTTTCTGGTCCGGTCAACGAAATCAGGGTATGACCATTCTCATCAAGGATAGTAACCCCCATCGGTAATGTACCTGGTAAGAAGAAGTTCTCCATCCGAATGGTTTGCTCAACGCCCAGCAAAGCCTGCAAACGGTTCGCCAGATACACCGGCGTCAGCGCGTAGAAATATCCAACGCCAGGACGCGGGCCTTCGCTGATCCAATAAAGGTTGCTGCCGCTGTCATCCTGCGGAGCATTACGATACTTATTGATGCGCTCATGCAGAGCTTTCAGGGCGGTGTCGCGTTCAACCGGCATATCACGCAGGCCAAAGTTTGCCATGCAGAGGTTATCGCTGCCGATCAAAAATACGCGGTTGAGATCGTAAGCTGCAGAGAAATTATCGCGCCAGTAGCGCATAAACCACGCCAGCGACTCCAGAGAGCCGCGCCAGGTGTTACTCATCGCGGAACAGTCGGAATCGGCAAACAACGGTTCGAACACGGGCACATCCGCTTGCGTTTCTCGCCCACGCGGGGAAAGCACGCCGTTTTCTACAGATAAGCGATTTTCAGCAATGTACTTCAGCTCTTTCATCACGTCAGAAGTGCGCTGAATAAACCGCTGAGCCTGATCGGAACTCAGGTTAAATTCCTGACGAATCTCTGATTCTCGCTGATGCAGGGCATTGACGATGTAAAACACTGATGAAAAAGCAATCAACAGCCAGAGCAATAACGCCAATGCTCTGAACATATAGCGCGAGACTTTCAGGGTTGTGCGAAAAGAAGCAAGGTATTTCAAAGGGGCGAAGCTCCGCCTCAGGTGACCGATGGAGTGTGGTTAAGGTAGCGGTAAAAGCGTGCCACCGCAATGTTCTCTCTTCTCGGTAATATGATACACCGCCGAGAAATCATCACCTTAACCCCCAATAATAGTGCTATGCCGGAACAATACTGATGGAGAAAAGGACGCGTAATATGAAATGGATATATCCTCGCCGCTTACGCAATCAAATGATCCTGATGGCAATCCTGATGGTCATTGTCCCAACGCTTACTATTGGTTATATCGTAGAAACGGAAGGACGTTCAGCAGTCTTATCTGAAAAAGAGAAAAAACTTTCTGCCGTGCTCAACCTGCTTAATCAGGCGTTAGGCGATCGCTACGATCTCTATATCGACTTACCGCGTGAGGAGCGTATCCGCGCATTGAATGCAGAGCTTGCCCCCATTACCGAAAATATTACTCGCGCCTTTCCTGGCATAGGCGCTGGTTATTATAACAAGACGCTGGATGCGATAATCACCTACGCGCCTTCATCGCTATATCAGAATAATGTGGGCGTGACGATTGCTGCGGATCACCCTGGTCGCGAAGTTATGCGTACAAATACCCCTTTGGTTTATTCAGGCAGGCAGGTGCGCGGCGATATTTTGAATTCAATGATCCCCATTGAACGTAATGGTGAAGTCCTCGGTTATATCTGGGCCAATGAATTAACCGAAGATATTCGCCGCCAGGCCTGGAAAATGGATGTGAGGATTATCATTGTACTCACCGCCGGTTTGCTGATAAGCCTGCTGTTGATTGTGCTTTTCTCCCGTCGCCTGAGCGCCAATATAGATATCATCACCGACGGCCTCTCGAATCTGGCGCAAAATATTCCCACTCGATTACCACAATTGCCCGGTGAAATGGGGCAAATCAGTCAGAGTGTTAACAACCTCGCCCAGGCACTGCGTGAAACGCGGACACTTAACGATCTGATTATTGAAAACGCTGCCGATGGCGTCATTGCCATCGACCGCCAGGGTGATGTAACCACCATGAACCCAGCAGCAGAAGTCATCACTGGCTATCAACGTCATGAACTGGTAGGGCAGCCTTACTCCATGTTGTTCGACAATACTCAGTTCTACAGTCCCGTTCTGGATACGCTGGAACATGGCACCGAACACGTGGCGCTGGAGATCAGTTTTCCAGGCCGAGACCGCACCATTGAAATCAGTGTCACTACCAGCCGTATTCATAACACGCATGGTGAAATGATAGGTGCTTTGGTGATTTTCTCTGATTTAACTGCCCGCAAAGAAACCCAACGCCGCATGGCGCAAGCTGAACGCCTCGCCACACTGGGTGAGCTGATGGCTGGTGTGGCGCATGAAGTCCGTAATCCGCTGACGGCTATTCGTGGTTATGTACAGATCTTGCGCCAACAAACCACTGACCCAATACATCAGGAATATCTGTCCGTAGTACTCAAAGAAATCGACTCAATTAACAAAGTCATTCAGCAATTGCTCGATTTTTCACGCCCACGCCACAGTCAATGGCAACAAGTCAGCCTCAATGCATTGATTGAAGAAACGCTGGTACTGGTGCAAACCGCCGGCGTACAAGCGCGGGTCGACTTCATAAGCGAACTGGATAATGAATTAAGTCCGATTATCGCCGATCGTGAACTGCTCAAACAGGTACTACTGAATATCCTGATCAATGCCGTCCAGGCTATCAGTGCACGAGGGAAAATTCGCATTCGAACCTGGCAGTACAGCGACTCACAACAGGCCATTTCGATAGAAGACAACGGCTGTGGCATTGATCTCTCGCTGCAAAAAAAGATCTTCGATCCCTTTTTCACCACCAAAGCCTCAGGAACCGGGCTTGGTCTGGCGTTAAGTCAACGCATCATTAACGCCCATCAGGGTGATATTCGCGTCACCAGTTTGCCGGGCTACGGCGCAACCTTCACCCTTATTTTACCGATCAACCCACAGGGAAATCAGACCGTATGACCGCTATTAATCGCATCCTTATTGTTGATGATGAAGATAATGTTCGCCGTATGCTGAGCACCGCTTTTGCACTACAAGGATACGAAACACATTGTGCGAACAACGGACGCACAGCATTAAACCTGTTTGCCGATATTCACCCTGACGTGGTGTTGATGGATATCCGTATGCCAGAGATGGACGGCATCAAGGCACTAAAGGAGATGCGCAGCCATGAGACTCGGACACCCGTTATTCTGATGACGGCCTATGCTGAAGTGGAAACCGCCGTCGAAGCACTACGCTGCGGGGCCTTTGACTATGTTATTAAACCGTTTGATCTCGATGAGTTGAATTTAATCGTTCAGCGCGCTTTACAACTCCAGTCAATGAAAAAAGAGATCCGCCATCTGCACCAGGCACTGAGCACCAGTTGGCAATGGGGGCATATTCTCACCAACAGCCCGGCAATGATGGACATCTGCAAAGACACCGCCAAAATTGCCCTTTCTCAGGCCAGCGTCTTGATTAGCGGTGAAAGCGGCACCGGGAAAGAATTGATTGCCAGAGCGATTCACTACAATTCGCGGCGGGCAAAGGGGCCGTTTATTAAAGTCAACTGCGCGGCGCTGCCGGAATCGTTGCTCGAAAGTGAACTGTTTGGTCATGAAAAAGGCGCATTTACTGGTGCACAAACCTTGCGTCAGGGATTATTTGAACGCGCCAACGAGGGGACTCTGCTCCTCGACGAAATTGGCGAAATGCCGCTGGTACTGCAAGCCAAATTACTACGCATTCTGCAGGAACGGGAATTTGAACGGATTGGCGGTCATCAGACCATAAAAGTTGATATCCGCATCATTGCCGCCACCAACCGTGACTTGCAGGCGATGGTAAAAGAAGGCACCTTCCGTGAAGATCTCTTTTATCGCCTTAACGTTATTCATTTAGTACTGCCGCCTCTGCGCGATCGTCGGGAAGATATTTCCCTGTTAGCTAATCACTTTTTGCAAAAATTCAGTAGTGAGAATCAGCGCGATATTATCGACATCGATCCGATGGCAATGTCACTGCTTACCACCTGGTCATGGCCGGGAAATATTCGAGAGCTTTCCAACGTCATTGAACGCGCCGTCGTGATGAACTCAGGCCCGATCATTTTTTCTGAGGATCTTCCGCCACAGATTCGTCAGCCAGTCTGTAATGCTGGAGAGGCAAAAACAGCCCCTGTCGGTGAGCGTAATTTAAAAGAGGAAATTAAACGCGTCGAAAAACGCATCATTATGGAAGTGCTGGAACAACAAGATGGAAACCGAACCCGCACAGCTTTAATGCTGGGTATCAGTCGCCGTGCATTGATGTATAAACTCCAGGAATACGGTATCGATCCGGCGGATGTATAACACCAAAACTTGCTATGCAGAAATTTGCACAGTGCGCAAATTTCTGCATAGCCGCTCAATCTCCTTCTTAACCCCCATCTGATTTATTCTTTTCTATTCAATCAGTTAAGAAACAACATCCAATATTCTCATTCTGGCACTCCCCTTGCTATTCCCTGACTGTACCCACAACGGTGTATGCAAGAGGGATAAATAATGAAAACAAAATTGATGACATTACAAGACGCCTCCGGCTTCTTTCGTGACGGCATGACCATCATGGTGGGCGGATTTATGGGGATTGGCACTCCATCCCGCCTGGTTGAAGCATTACTGGAATCTGGCGTTCGCGACCTGACATTGATAGCCAATGATACCGCGTTTGTTGATACCGGCATCGGTCCGCTCATCGTCAATGGTCGAGTCCGCAAAGTAATTGCTTCACATATCGGCACCAACCCGGAAACAGGCCGACGCATGATATCTGGTGAAATGGACGTCGTCCTGGTGCCACAAGGTACGCTAATCGAGCAAATTCGCTGTGGTGGTGCTGGACTTGGTGGTTTTCTCACTCCAACCGGTGTCGGCACCGTCGTAGAGGAAGGCAAACAGACACTGACACTCGACGGCAAAACCTGGCTGCTTGAACGCCCGTTGCGCGCCGACCTGGCGCTCATTCGCGCTCATAGTTGCGACACACTTGGCAACCTGACCTATCAACTTAGCGCCCGCAACTTTAACCCCCTGATAGCCCTTGCGGCTGATATCACGCTGGTAGAGCCAGATGAACTGGTCGAAGTCGGTGAGCTGCAACCTGACCATATTGTCACCCCTGGTGCCGTTATCGACCACATCATCGTTTCACAGGAGAGTAAATAATGGATGCGAAACAACGTATTGCACGCCGTGTGGCACAAGAGCTTCGTGATGGTGACATCGTGAATCTGGGCATTGGTCTGCCGACGATGGTCGCCAACTATTTACCAGAAGGCATTCATATCACTCTGCAATCGGAAAACGGCTTCCTCGGTTTAGGCCCGGTCACAACAGCGCATCCCGATCTGGTGAACGCTGGCGGACAGCCATGTGGTGTTTTGCCTGGTGCAGCCATGTTTGACAGCGCCATGTCATTTGCGCTGATCCGTGGCGGCCATATTGATGCCTGTGTGCTCGGTGGTTTGCAGGTAGACGAAGAAGCCAACCTCGCGAACTGGGTAGTGCCTGGAAAAATGGTGCCCGGTATGGGGGGCGCGATGGATCTGGTGACCGGGGCGCGCAAAGTGATCATTGCTATGGAACATTGCGCCAAAGATGGTTCACCGAAAATTTTGCGCCGCTGCACCATGCCGCTCACTGCGCAACACGCGGTGCATATGCTGGTCACTGAACTGGCTGTCTTTCGTTTCATTGACGGCAAAATGTGGCTCACCGAAATTGCCGACGGGTGTGATTTAGCCACCGTGCGTGCAAAAACCGAAGCTCAGTTTGAAGTCGCCACCGATCTGAATACGCAACGGGGTGATTTATGATTGGTCGCATCTCGCGTTTTATGACGCGCTTTGTCAGCCGGTGGCTTCCCGATCCTCTGATCTTTGCCATGTTGCTGACGTTGCTAACGTTCGTGATCGCGCTTTGGTTAACACCACAAACGCCGATCAGCATGGTGAAGATGTGGGGTGACGGTTTCTGGAACTTGCTGGCGTTCGGTATGCAGATGGCGCTGATCATCGTTACCGGTCATGCCCTTGCCAGCTCCGCTCCGGTGAAAAGCTTGCTGCGCACTGCCGCCTCCGCCGCAAAGACGCCCGTACAGGGCGTCATGCTGGTCACTTTCTTCGGTTCCGTCGCTTGTGTCATCAACTGGGGATTTGGTCTGGTTGTCGGCGCAATGTTCGCCCGTGAAGTCGCCCGGCGAGTACCAGGTTCTGATTATCCGTTGCTCATTGCCTGCGCCTACATTGGTTTTCTCACCTGGGGTGGCGGCTTCTCTGGCTCAATGCCTCTGTTAGCTGCAACACCGGGCAACCCGGTTGAGCATATCGCCGGGATTATCCCGGTGGGCGATACTCTGTTCAGTGGTTTTAACATTTTCATCACTGTGGCGTTGATTGTGGTGATGCCATTTATCACCCGCATGATGATGCCAAAACCATCCGACGTGGTGAGTATCGATCCAAAACTACTCATGGAAGAGGCTGATTTTCAAAAGCAGCTACCGAAAGATGCTCCACCGTCCGAGCGACTGGAAGAAAGCCGCATTCTGACGTTGATCATCGGCGCACTGGGTATCGCTTACCTGGCGATGTACTTCATCGAACATGGCTTCAACATCACCATCAATACCGTCAACTTGATGTTTATGATTGCAGGTCTGCTGCTACATAAAACGCCAATGGCTTATATGCGTGCTATCAGCGCGGCAGCACGCAGTACCGCCGGTATTCTGGTGCAATTCCCCTTCTACGCCGGGATCCAACTGATGATGGAGCACTCCGGTCTGGGCGGACTCATTACCGAATTTTTTATCAATGTCGCTAACAAAGACACCTTCCCGGTAATGACCTTCTTTAGTTCTGCACTGATTAACTTCGCCGTTCCGTCTGGCGGCGGTCACTGGGTTATTCAGGGACCTTTCGTTATACCCGCAGCTCAGGCGCTGGGCGCTGATCTCGGTAAATCGGTAATGGCGATCGCCTACGGCGAGCAATGGATGAACATGGCACAACCGTTCTGGGCGCTGCCAGCACTGGCAATCGCCGGGCTCGGTGTCCGCGACATCATGGGCTATTGCATCACTGCCCTGCTCTTCTCCGGCGTCATTTTCGTCATTGGTTTAACGCTGTTCTGACGGCAACTCTACAGACAGAAGGAAGATAAAATGAAAAATTGTGTCATCGTCAGTGCGGTACGTACTGCCATCGGTAGTTTTAATGGTTCACTCGCCTCCACCAGCGCCATCGACCTGGGGGCAACAGTAATTCAGGCCGCCATTGAACGCGCAAAACTCGATTCACAACACGTCGATGAAGTGATTATGGGTAACGTATTGCAGGCCGGGCTGGGGCAAAATCCGGCTCGTCAGGCACTGCTAAAAAGCGGACTGGCAGAAACGGTGTGCGGATTTACGGTCAACAAAGTATGTGGTTCGGGTCTGAAAAGCGTGGCGCTTGCCGCCCAGGCAATTCAGGCTGGTCAGGCACAGAGCATCGTAGCGGGTGGAATGGAGAACATGAGTTTAGCGCCCTATTTACTCGATGCAAAAGCACGCTCTGGTTATCGTCTTGGAGACGGGCAGGTTTATGACGTAATCCTGCGCGATGGCCTGATGTGCGCTACCCACGGTTATCATATGGGTATTACCGCCGAGAACGTGGCCAAAGAGTACAGAATTACCCGTGAAATGCAGGATGAACTGGCGCTACATTCACAGCGTAAAGCGGCAGCAGCCATTGAGTCCGGTGCTTTTACCGCCGAAATCGTCCCGGTAAATGTTGTCACACGGAAGAAAAACATCGTCTTCGATCGCGATGAGTTCCCGAAGGTAGATTCTACTGCAGAAGCTCTGGCTGCATTGCGTCCGGCCTTCGACAAAGCCGGAACGGTCACCGCTGGGAACGCGTCTGGCATTAACGACGGGGCTGCCGCACTGGTGATTATGGAAGAATCGGCGGCGCTGGCGGCAGGCCTTAAACCACTGGCGCGCATTAAAAGCTATGCCAGCGGCGGCGTGCCCCCCGCATTGATGGGTATGGGGCCAGTACCTGCCACACAAAAAGCATTACAACTGGCGGGGCTGCAACTGGCAGACATTGATCTCATCGAAGCCAATGAAGCATTTGCTGCGCAGTTCCTTGCCGTTGGGAAAACTCTGGGCTTTGATCCTGAGAAAGTGAATGTCAACGGCGGAGCCATCGCGCTGGGGCATCCTATCGGCGCCAGCGGTGCACGTATTCTGGTCACGCTATTACATGCAATGCAGGCACGAGATAAAACGCTGGGTCTGGCAACGCTGTGCATTGGTGGCGGTCAGGGAATTGCGATGGTGATTGAACGGTTGAATTAACGAACAAAAACGCCCGATAGCGAAAGTCATCGGGCGTTTTCTTAAACATCGACAGTGAAAGTAACCTCATTAATTACCAGTCAAAACTTTTCACCAGCGTCAGTTCGCCAGCATTACGCATCGGGACAACAAAGGTTTCCTGTTTCTCATTGACCGATCCTTCATCGGTGATCAGCGTCAGTTGAGCAGTCGTCAACTCCGTTTCGCTGCGTCCGCCATAATAGTTGATATACACCTGATAGCGCCCGTGAATCGGCGCTGGCATGGCGAAAATCTCTGGACCGTACCCCGTCGTGACATCCATATCCAGTGCACCACTGTTTTTCAGCACCGTGTTACCGTACCAGGCGTGTTCGCCATCAGGCGTAACGACATGGAGATCGAGATCGGTATTATCCGTATCCCACGAGAGAACCAGCCGTAAACGCGCACGAATCGTTCCTGTACCCGGCGTTGAGTAAAACTGCATTTTTTGTCGGCTTTGCCCATCCGGGCTGATGACCTGCACGCTGTTGCTGCCTTCGGTGAAAATATAAGGGCGCGCAAATGAACCATCGGATTCAATTCTCTGCGGCATACTGGCGCCGTTGACCACCAGTCGCCCCTGTTGGACTTTGCCCGCCGCCGCATAATTTTTGATTTTGCCACGGATCTGCGCTGAGATATTTTGATCATCGGCCATATTGACGGACGATGCGGGGTAATTAATCGATTGTGAAAAATTGGCATCTTCACCCTCCGCCGGATGCCAGCCTGAGAGCGGCGCATCAATCTCGACTTCCTGCACACCTTCGCCGTGAGCAACAGGCGAAAGCGCCACCAGTAACAACGGAAGAAAAATCTTTCGCATAGCATTAGTCCATTAATAATTGTCGGGTCAGCGTTTCGATATACGTCTCATCCAGCCCGGTGGGATAGCCATCAAAGGCCAGATGCAGATACTCGTGGGTTAAATCAAGCCGATCCTGAAGCGTAAAGAAATTACGAATAAACAGCCGCTTCTGCTGCCGATCGGTATAGGGGAAACCTGAGACTAAACGGCAGACCGCAAACACGTCTGGTTCGTTGTACCCCGTCTCGCCTTGTAATATACGCCGCCACTGCGGCATTTTTTTCGCCAGCCAGGCTTTCGCTTTGGGTAATAACTGGCAGGAAGAGCGTGGCGCTCCCCAGCGGCTAAGGCTGTTGTCGGGATAAGCAAACGCGAGTATCTGGTCGTAACGCTCTCCCTGCCCCGCCTGGGCGGTGGCTTGCCGCCAGGAGAGCGTACCTTCGGTAGCGCGACTGCCGTGATAATGAACTGGATCGCCCGCATAGATGAGATCCTGCGTCCAGGCGGTCATTGTCCGCGCCCCCGTGGTGGCTGGCGAAGCAGAAACACGCTGCGTGGCGCTGCTGTCGGGGATGGTCAGGCAATCACCTTCCCGATTGGCGTTTTGCTGTAAAAAAGTGCGAATCGCCACGGTCATGGCTTTCGCAGCCTCTGGAGGCGTGCTTTTCGCCTCGCGATCCAGAACTCTGGCAACGTACTCTTCACGATCGATATGCGACTGTAATTTCAGTTTGCCCTTTTCGCTCAGTAATGACGTCTCTCCGTGGCTGACAAACGTAATGTGGTTACCATTGGCAAACGTCACACGATAGCGCCCATTGAGCACGCCAGGTTTTACTGCTGTCGCACTCTTTTCCGCAGTGATTTTCTTCAGCGGATAGCGAGCAAACAGATCAACCTGCACACATTGCCCACTGGCAACTTGCGTCGGTACAGGTAAAACCTGATTCAGCGCCGTCGCATAACGGGTCAGTACCGTTTTGCTGGTGCCGCTGCCAGTAACCCACAGCGGTGTACCATCGGTTAACCAGCCGGCAAAGCCCCCCTGACGGATTTCCTGCTTATCATCGGCAAACCAGCTCCAGGTTTTCACTCGTACCCGACTACCGAGCATGGACGCGACACCGATTTTCGCATCGTCCAGCACCACATCCAGTAAGATTTCCTGAGCTTTGTTTTGCGCGGGTAACGTCGCTAATGAATCAAGTAGCGATTTAACCGTTACCGAGGTTTCTGGCTTCAGCGTAGATAGAGACGCTAACCACGCTGGTGCCTGACGCTGTTGCCAGTATTGCCGCCATGCATCCGCGCCAATATGCAGCCGTTGCGGCGCAAAATAGAGTCCGCAGGAACGTACCAGTGCGGTATCACGCGTTATGCTCTCCCCTGCCTGACAACAATAAACCTCTTCCGGGGAGTTGCCGCGACACTGGTAGGGCTGCTCCGGTTGATGGGTATCCTCCAGCCAGGCGTAAACATACAGTTTCCACAAACTCCCTAACGGCGTGGTGAGCGAGTCAGGTAATGTCGAGGCTTTGGTCACGCCTGATGACGACAGCTGATACAGTTGATCGTGCTGCGCACCACGCAGTGCCAGTTGTAACGGCGTCTCCTCCGCAAGCGTTGGCAGAGAAACCAACGCCAATAGCCAGACGATTCTGCGCCAGTTCACTTATTTCACCTGCATCCCGGTCCATTCGCTCCCTGCCGCAACGCTTTGCTGTGCAGGTGCATAGGAACGCACATAACGAGCAGGCGGCAGAACGAATTGCCCTTTTTGCGAGAAGCGCAGCAAATGGCGGAAAGTGACCGTTCCCGTCAGTTCTTTCACCGGCACCATATAGGCCAGCTCGCCCATTTCATTTCGCGCTTTTTCCAGCAATTGCCCCTGCTGTTTCGCGGCGTTGGGTTTATTGACCGAAATGCCCCACGTTGTGCGTTCAACATCGGCTCCCGGCGGCAGCGGTACTTCTACCTGACCGTAGCGCAGAGATGCATCCTGCTCGTTGGTAAGCGTTACCTCATCAAGGTACAGGGCGTCGCTGTCGATCTCATTACCGGTCACCGGCTGCAGAGTAAAGTTCATCTCTTCTTCACCAGGGATAAGCCGATACAACTGGCGTTCAACGGTCACCGGAATGTTACTTTGTTGAGCCGCTTTTGCCGGTTCACGCCAGCGGGCCTGTACGTTTTGCGGCGATAATTCGTCACCAAAAGAGAGAATGTCCGGCACGCCCTGACCAACCCAACGCCAGTATTCGCCCCCTCCGGTTAACTTATGCTTGGCCCATGCGCCCGCAGGCGCAGGCAACACAACCGAAGGCATCGTCGCCATATATTTCGCCAGCCAGTTCATGGCCAGTGCGCGTTCAATAGTGGATTGCTCAGCAGTCAAACCACTTAAAATGGCGGCCGCCTGGGTGGTGTCGCCACCGCTATTGAGCAGCACAACCGTGTGCGCCAGCGGCTGGTTGCTGTTCGCTGCCTTATCCCACGCATATTGCTGAACCAGTGGCATCACAGTGGACTTCAACTGCGCTTTTTTCAGCAACGTCATGGTTAAGACGTTTGCCACCGCATCTGCCAGTGGAGATTCCGGTGTATCGAGGATCAGGCTGTTATTGATATCGCTGGTGTCTTCCTCAGAGAAATCTTCAGTTTTAGTTCCGCGCCGGGCGATAGCTTCATCCAACCCTTTCAACAACGTTTTGCACGGCAGATTCATCTCCTGCGCCCACGCCAGCACCAGCGCCCGATGCAGTAACGGCATGTTATCCGCCTGCTCCGCGTAGCTGTCGAGCATATGCTGCCAGTATTCCGGTTGTTGCGTTACGCCAAGCGCCTGGCTGGCCTGCCAGTCGGCATACCATGCCCATGCCGTCAGGAACGCATCGCCATTGCCATCTTCACCCCACCAGGTAAAGCGCGCGCCTGGCCCCGCCAGTTGCATCAGCCGCAGACGGTTATCCTGTATCATCTGACGAATGTCGTTAGCGGCGGCACTTTGATGATCGGCAAGCGAACGCCAGGCGAGACTTAACGGGATCAGACGGCTACCGGTGTTGATCACGCCCCCCCACGGTTCATCAACTAACGCGTCGAGGTTATTGCGGAAAATCTCCTGCGGCGTTTCACTACTTTGTATCCGGATATTGCTCGCCTGCTCGGGCAACATCAGAGCGTTATCACCACCGCCGAGCATGACGTTTTTCTGCTGTTCAACGGGCCAGGTGTTATCCACAAAAGACAGCCTGGTGCTAATGCTGTCCTGCACTTGCCCATTTTGTTGCAGCTCTGCGCTTAACAAGCCAGATTGCTGAATGTTCTGCCCCAGCGAAATATAGTTCGCCCCTTTGTGCAGCGTCAGCGTCTGACGCATCTCAGCGCCCGCAAATTTACTCACCAGTTCCACAGGTTCGTTATCCTGCTGACTGAAGATAAACAGCCCTGCTGCCGGTTTGTCGCCCACGCGATACACCGTTGGCATACTCCACTTCATGTAGATATTTTTTTCCGAACGCAGATAAGCACGCCCCTGCCCGACCAGCCCGTCGCCGTTCATCCCACGCGCGGTGATACGCCAGCGGGTTAACGAATCAGGCATCAGGAACGTGAAATACGCTTTGCCTTGTTTATCGGTTGTAAGTGACGGCATCCATACCGCAGTATCCACCTCTTCGCGTCGTGGACGTTCCAGCATTTTTACTCGCCGCTCGCTGCGGTTAGTCGCGCCAGGCGCAACCGGCTCGCTGGAGAGCGCCTGGTCGTAGCTGATAAATGACAAGCTGGAACTGGTGCGCACATTGTTACGCCCCAGCGGATAGAAAAATTTGCCGATATTCGGCGCGATTTCCGGTTGCAGTGCGTAGATCATTTCATCGACCACGCCAACCGTTAGCTGCGCGGAAACCGGTTTACCCTTCAGCAAAGAGGTTAATTCAACATTGACCAGTTCACCTGGCTGGTAATGGGTTTTGTCCGTTTTCACCCGAATATCCAGCTGGGGAACGGCAACTTTGATCCCGGCGTTCTGAAAACTGAACTGACCGTTACGGGTATACAGCACCGAAAAAGTGATGTTAGGCGCAAAGGAATTGCTCACCGGTACGCGGGCTTCATACTGGGTATCGTTTAAACGTTGTAGCGTTAGCCAGTTTGCCGGATGCGATAGCAGCGACTGCTGTTCCACGCGATCGCGTTCCAGCGTCAATAACGCTTCATCGATTGGCTCCGGGAAGGTAATCAGCATCTTCGCGGTTTCGCCTGGCTGGTACAGCGTTTTATCCGCCACGATATCTACCGTACCAGTATGCGCCGTGCTGCCCTTACCGCTGACGGCATGGCTTAACCCGGCGAGAATTAAGCCGTCTTTATCGCGTAACGTCAGGTTGTAGTTGCCAGGTTTATCGAAATTGACGGTAAAGGATTTGCCGCCAGACGGTAGATCTCCGCTATGGCTCGTGCGGTCTTCGAGACGCAACCATTCATACGTAACAGGAACCTGTTTTGAAGCTTCCAGCGCGGCATAACGGAAAACAACCGGCTCGCCGCTATTACTGTATTGCGCGGCGGTGCTTAGAGAGTAATGCGCAAGACCGCGTTCAATGAGGATCTCTTTGGTGGTGGTGACACGATATGCCGCGCCATCGCTGGCGGAAACGGTTAACAAATAGCGGCTCGGTTTATCGGCAGCGGGAAGGTTTAATGCTACATTGCCTTTATCGTCCGAAACAGCATCGCTACCTTCCAGCGACACCGGGAAACGTCCGGCATAACGCAAATCGTTACCAACCATCGAAAGTTGCTGAGCGCGCAAACTTAACTGCACGCGGGCATCTTTTACCGGTTCGCCATCCGGATAGAGCAGTTGCAGTTTGCCGCTGACCGCTTCGCCAGTTTTGAAATCTTTTTTATCGAGAGCTAAACCAATCTCGAAATGTGGCTTGATATAGTTGGCAACGCGAAAACTACTGCTGTAGACCTGATTGCGGTAAGCCAGGCGTAACTCATAACCTCCGGCAACGGCATTTTCTGGCAGGCGGAAACTCCCCTGCCCGCCATTGCGCGCATCCAGCGTGACATTGACGGTTTGCAACAGGCTGCCGTTGGCGTCCAGCACCGAGAGTTTTGCCGGGGCGCTGACGATGGGCGATGAATGCATCGGGTCGTGGAACTCGCGCCCCATCACTTTAACATCAACACGGTCGCCTGCCCGATACAGCGGGCGGTCGGTAAAGATATACAAGCGGGTGTTGTAGATTTCGCTTTCGTAGAAGAAGTTCTCGGAGACAAAAACGCCGCCTTCAGCATCTTTACCCAGAATGTATGAACGTTCCGGCGATATATGTTGTAACTGCAAGGTGCCACTATCATCAGTCACACCACGTGTCATCACGCCAAGACCGTCAGTCCACAGAATTTCCGAACCAGGTTTAGCTTCACCCCGTTTTTTGCCAGCGGTCCACACCAGAAGCTCGTTGCCCGATACTTTACTCAGCGCCACGGTATCGGAAACAAATACCACCGTTGTCGCCCGATACCCACCTACCATCGCCTCGACAAGGTACAGTCCCGGCTCTTGTTTGCCGAGAGGAATATAGATGTTGCCCGGCTGCGGCGAGATGAAATTGCTGGATGCGCCTTCCAGTTTTACCCCTTGCTGCGGCGCGACCGGTTTTGCCTGCCATAGCGGATAACGGAATTGATCCACCAGCGGGTATTTTTTCAGCGGTGAAAACTGAGTGTTTTGCACGTAACGGGAAGGTTTAATGATGGCATTGCCGAGCTGTAATTCGGGTAACGCCTGAGTCACATTCTGCCGTGACTGATAAGAAAAAGTACGCTGCATCACGCGACGAGATTTGCCGTACCAGTTATCCCACAGCCAGGTCAGCGTATTGTTCAGCCCGTCGCCCAGATATTGCGGTTGCACCACAATGCGATGCAGGTTTTTCTGCTGGCGCAAAAATGCCATCGGGTCAGGAATACGATACAGGCGAATGTCCACACCGCCGTACTCTTCCATCTCATAACGCCGATAATCACGCCCTGGCGCTTCCAGCCGCACTTTCGCCTCTTCATTGCTGCTAAAACTGCTGTCAGCGAGCAAAAAGAACGTTCCCCCGGCGGGCGGCGCATAGTTACTGGAAGGAAGCGAATCATCAGCATTAGCAATTCCCGTCCCCACAAGAGACAGGCACAGACAGGCCGCTATCGCGCCAGAAAATTTAAACGATAAATGCCAATGAAATTGGGATTGGAATCGTTGGGTATCCATCGGGTGTCCTTCCATGTCATAAGTTGTTGCAGACTGACTGCGCGCATTCCGTTGTCAGTTTTCGTGGCGCTTCCGGTGTGGTAAATGATGTAACGCCCCATCCAGACCATTAAGTGCTGAGCATCGCCCTGATCGAAAAAAACCATATCGCCAGGCAGCGCCTGGTTTATGTCCTGGCCAATAAAACGGCTGTTGTACTGAATCAAATTAATTGCGGTCACATAGGGGCCTGTTTTCCCATTCCCCTGGTTCCAGTTTTGTGCCAGTTGACGCTGTTCAGGTGTTAGCGTCATTTCAGGCGGCAAATACTGATTCGATAAACCGTTACTTTTTAGCCATTTGCTGTCGTGAACTTTCAGCGCCTCGTTCGCCGCAAAGCGCACCAGGCCCGCACAATCCTGCTGATACCAGCGTGGACTTGGCCCCTGACGGAGTTGTTCCTGAGCAACACGCACAAACCAGGCACGAAACAGCCCCGACTGTTCGACATTCAGCATTTCACCCTGAGCGCAAAAACAACACAGCCAGCAGATCAGCGCCAGAAGTCCGCGCCTCATAACGGCTGCCAGTTGACAGGTAGCCACTGCCAGGCGACGCCCGGTTTCATCTGATCCAGTTTCATCACATAACGCGGTTGTTGAGATAGAGCGTCCAGTTTCGGCATTAATAAAGTTTGCGCTGCGTTATAAAAAACCGGTTCGAGATTCTTCGGCAGACTGGTCAGCGTTTCGTTACGCAGCAGTTTCGCCACACCTTGTGGATTGATATAGACCGGAACGATGCCGTCATTGGGTATCACATCCACCATTGCCGGGCGGGTTTTATTCAGTGTTTGCAGCGCGTTATTAACCAGCGTGTCATCGAGGGAGAAAAGCAGCGTTTTGTTTTGCATCGCCAGCGACACGCGGAAAAAATAATCCGACATTAATTGATCTGGTTGCACCGCCTGCGCTTTCGGATACTGACCATATCGGGAACTCACTTCGCGACGCCAGATTTGCGCTTCGCCCTGCTGTGTCTGGGTTACCGGCAATATACCTTCTGGCGCTTTGCTTTCGTGCGCACCAATATTTTGCGTAAACAGTTTCCCTGGCAGTTGCGCCTGTTCGGCTGAGCCATCAAACTGACCAACAAATAGCGGGGTTTGCAATTTTGAGTCTTCGTACCAGCACATCCCGGCAGCACCGTCTAACGCTCCATTCAGCTTGATGTTTTCCTGGCTGATGTGCGCAAGCATCTCTTCGGCAATACCGTGCGAATACGGCACCGCCACACAGAAGCTGGCTCCGGCAGGCATACTGTTCCACACGGGCGTGAAATCGAAACTGGCATCTACGCTTGCAGATTCATCATTTAACGCCAGAAAGCTATGCCAGCCGTCGTTGCCCATTTCGAAGCGCACGCCAGCAAAAGAAGGCATTAATCGCTGGTAGCCAAAACCCAGCAAATTTGCGCTGACCACGATGCGCTGGCGTACTGGCGTTTTTTCGGCAGTACGCTCTTTCAGGCCAAAGCTGGCTTGCCAGCGTTTTTTACCGCTCAACAAATCACTTGCGATCGCTGTGGCTTCGGTATCCTGCTGGTCATCTTTAAACAGCATATCCGTGCTGGAAAACACCAACATCTTGTCCTGATAAGTCGCAAACATCAGGGCGTTATTGCCGTTATAGCGCAACTGATAAACAGGAATGGTTTCGTTATTTAGCTTGATGCTACTGATTTCCGTCTTGCTTAACTGGCTATCGCTGGTGGCAGCAAACAGTAATGGCTCCAGCAATTTGCTTAAGCCGCTGCGCTGGATCAGCACCATATAATGTGAAAGATGGCCTTGTTTATCGTGCCATAACGCCGCCTGCGCAGGCTGGTCTAATAACGAGGAAAATAACTTATCTTTCAGCGTGAGATCGTGCTCATAGACAATGCGGCGAATGCTGCCTTCAATGCCCAGACGGTCGGCATGGTTCTGATAATAAAAAACGAAATCTTCGCTCAGGACATCATGAAGAAAAGGAATGGTAAGGAGATCTTTGGGAAGCTGGCTTAGAGAGTCACTGTCGAGAAAGAGGTCCGGCTCATTGAGATCGATTTGCAGATTGTTGTGCACCACCAGCGGCGACAACGTTTTTTCTGGCTCATTGCCAGCATATTGCAATGCCCAGACGCCAGCGGAAAGCAGTGCTATTGCACCAAAACCTACAAGGCCATAAAACCGCCAGTCTTTCGCCTTTTTTTCACCACTCATTGCCACATTCCTTGTGTAAAGCCAGCCATTTTTTATGGGCGATGCACAACTTTATCGCGCCCTAATACGACAAAAGCCCAGACTTTACAGCCTGGACTTTTCAATTCAAAAAAGGGAGATGGCTCCCTTTTGGCATGAAGAAATGAAATTATTCTTCTTCTGGCTCATCGTCAACGTCCACTTCCGGAGCGATTTCATCGTCCCCTTCCGCAGCACTGCCGTCGATGGTATCCAGATCTTCCTCGTCAACCGGTTCAGCAACACGTTGCAGACCCACTACGTTTTCATCTTCCGCAGTACGGATGAGGATCACGCCCTGGGTATTACGACCCACGATGCTGATTTCCGAAACGCGAGTACGTACCAGCGTACCGGCATCGGTGATCATCATGATCTGGTCGCAGTCATCTACCTGCACCGCGCCAACAACTAAACCGTTACGTTCGGTAACCTTGATGGAGATAACCCCTTTCGTCGCACGCGACTTGGTTGGGTATTCCGCCACTGCGGTACGTTTACCATAACCGTTCTGCGTTGCGGTGAGGATTGCGCCATCGCCACGAGGCACGATCAGAGACACGACTTTATCGCCTTCGCCTAAACGAATACCGCGAACACCCGTGGTGTTGCAGCCCATCGCACGGACAGAAGACTCTTTAAAGCGCACCACTTTACCTTCGGCGGAGAACAACATCACTTCGTCTTCACCACTGGTCAGGTCAACGCCGATCAGCTCATCGCCTTCAACCAGTTTGATCGCCACTTTACCGGCGGTACGCAAACGGTTGAATTCGGTGAGGACGGTTTTCTTCACAGTACCGTTAGCGGTGGCCATGAAGACTTTCACGCCTTCTTCAAACTCGGTCACTGGCAGGATCGCGGTGATACGCTCGTCCTGCTCCAGCGGCAGCAGGTTGACGATCGGACGACCACGTGCACCACGAGAGGCTTCCGGCAACTGATAGACTTTCATCGAATAGACACGGCCACGGCTGGAGAAACACAGGATATGGTCGTGAGTGTTCGCCACCAGCAGTCGGTCGATAAAGTCTTCTTCTTTAATACGTGCGGCAGATTTACCTTTCCCGCCACGACGCTGCGCCTCGTATTCAGAAAGCGGCTGATACTTCACGTAACCCTGGTGAGAGAGCGTCACGACCACATCTTCCTGGGTGATCAGATCTTCCAGGTTGATGTCTGCGCTGTTAGCGGTGATTTCAGTACGACGTTTGTCACCGAACTGTTCACGAACCAGTTCCAGCTCTTCGCGGATCACTTCCATCAGACGATCGGCGCTACCAAGGATACGCAACAGTTCCGCGATCTGATCCAGCAGCTCTTTGTATTCGTCGAGCAGTTTTTCGTGCTCAAGGCCGGTCAGTTTCTGCAGACGCAGATCCAGAATCGCCTGAGCTTGCTGTTCGGTCAGGTAGTACAGACCGTCACGCACGCCGAACTCTGGCTCCAGCCATTCCGGACGCGCAGCATCGTCACCAGCACGTTCCAGCATCGCGGCAACGTTGCCCAGCTGCCACGGATTAGCAACCAGCGCGGTTTTCGCTTCTGCAGGCGTCGGCGCATGACGGATCAGTTCGATGATCGGGTCGATGTTCGCCAGTGCTACGGCTAATGCTTCAAGGATATGAGCACGGTCGCGGGCTTTACGCAGTTCGAAAATGGTACGACGAGTCACCACTTCGCGGCGATGACGGACAAACGCAGCGATGATGTCTTTCAGGTTCATGATCTTCGGCTGACCATGGTGCAATGCCACCATGTTGATACCGAAAGAAACCTGCAACTGGGTCTGGGAGTAGAGGTTGTTGAGCACAACTTCACCGACCGCATCGCGTTTCACTTCAATCACGATGCGCATACCGTCTTTGTCAGACTCGTCACGCAGCGCGCTGATGCCTTCCACGCGTTTTTCTTTTACCAGTTCCGCAATCTTCTCGATCAGGCGCGCTTTGTTCACCTGATACGGAATTTCGTGGACGATAATAGTTTCACGCCCGGTTTTGGCGTCAACTTCCACTTCTGCACGGGCGCGGATATACACCTTGCCACGACCGGTACGGTAAGCTTCTTCGATACCACGACGACCGTTGATGATTGCCGCCGTCGGGAAGTCCGGCCCCGGGATGTGTTCCATCAGCCCTTCAATGCTGATGTCTTCATCATCAATATACGCCAGACAACCATTAATGACTTCCGTCAGGTTGTGTGGCGGGATGTTGGTTGCCATACCTACGGCGATACCGGAAGAACCGTTCACCAGCAGGTTAGGAATTTTGGTCGGCATGACGTCCGGAATTTTTTCCGTGCCGTCATAGTTATCAACAAAATCGACCGTCTCTTTTTCGAGATCGGCCATCAGTTCATGGGCAATTTTCGCCAGACGGATTTCCGTATAACGCATTGCCGCCGCAGAGTCGCCGTCGATGGAACCGAAGTTACCCTGACCGTCTACCAGCATGTAACGCAGCGAGAATGGCTGCGCCATACGGACGATCGTGTCATAAACCGCCGAGTCACCATGGGGATGGTATTTACCGATTACGTCACCAACGACACGGGCAGATTTTTTATAGGCTTTGTTCCAGTCATTGCCTAGTACGTTCATGGCGTAAAGTACGCGACGGTGTACCGGCTTCAGGCCATCTCGGACATCTGGCAGCGCACGGCCAACAATGACCGACATCGCATAATCCAGATAGGAGCTTTTCAGCTCTTCCTCAATGTTGACCGGTGTAATTTCTCTCGCAAGGTCGCTCATCTAACCGCTATCCCTCTACTGTATCC
This sequence comes from Escherichia sp. MOD1-EC5495, assembly GCF_002965965.1. Lineage (NCBI taxonomy): Bacteria > Pseudomonadati > Pseudomonadota > Gammaproteobacteria > Enterobacterales > Enterobacteriaceae > Escherichia > Escherichia sp. MOD1-EC5495. The sequence continues at coordinate 17,819 of NZ_PTRI01000004.1, read as the reverse complement.
CGGATTCAAAGGTCGCAAATTATAACACAGCCGCGCAGATTGAGGTAAACCTATACGCTTTATTCACCTGCAATGCCTGATATACTCGATTGTCTTGCCAATTACGGAGTAGAAGTGCCAATGAATGCCGAAAAATCGCCGGTAAACCATAACGTAGACCACGAAGAGATCGCTAAATTTGAAGCCGTCGCCTCCCGCTGGTGGGATCTTGAAGGTGAGTTCAAACCGCTGCACCGCATTAACCCGCTGCGTCTGGGCTATATTGCCGAGCGTGCTGGCGGTTTATTTGGCAAAAAGGTGCTCGATGTCGGTTGTGGCGGCGGCATTCTGGCCGAGAGTATGGCGCGCGAAGGCGCGACGGTGACCGGTCTGGATATGGGCTTTGAGCCATTGCAGGTGGCAAAGCTGCACGCACTGGAAAGCGGCATTCAGGTAGATTACGTGCAGGAAACCGTGGAAGAGCACGCGGTAAAACATGCCGGGCAATATGATGTGGTGACCTGCATGGAGATGCTGGAGCACGTCCCCGATCCGCAGTCAGTGGTCAGAGCCTGTGCGCAACTGGTGAAACCGGGCGGCGATGTCTTTTTCTCGACGCTTAACCGCAATGGCAAGTCATGGCTGATGGCGGTGGTTGGCGCGGAATATATTTTGCGCATGGTGCCTAAAGGCACGCATGATGTGAAGAAGTTTATTAAACCGGCAGAGCTGCTGGGCTGGGTGGATCAGACCAGTTTAAAAGAGCGTCATATGACCGGGCTGCATTACAACCCGATCACTAATTCCTTTAAACTCGGCCCCGGCGTGGATGTGAACTATATGCTGCACACGCAGAATAAGTGAGATTGTTGACCGGATTCATCCGGCAACCGTACCAATGCCTGATGCGACGCTTGCCGCGTCTTATCAGGCCTACAAATGCCCCCCGTAGGTCGGATAAGGCGTTTACGCCGCATCCGGCAACGATGCCGGGCGGACAACAATTACCATTTCACCGTCATCGACAAAAATCCTGCCGTCTGGGCAAAATCATCACTTCCCTTCTGCCATGCGACACTGCCGCGCAGGGAAACTCGCTGGCTAATATTGCCAGTTATCCCCACTTTTATTTCACCACGCTGCTTCGCCGTATCGTCGCTGATATTGCTGCCATCTTCTTCAATTTCCGCCGAATTTGGATCGTGATAATAATTCAAATCCAGGGTTGGCGTGATATAGAAAGTATTACGCCATTCGCTATGTATCCCGACACGCGTCAGAATATCATCGCCCTGCGATTGCGACACCCGCGCACGGTTAGCGGCGGTAAAATCATCCTGCAGCACGCCCTGATAAACCACCTGCGCCTGCGGTTCGATTACCACACTATGCCCCGGTAACCACTGATACCCTGCTTCCAGCGAGGCGATAATCCCCGACGAGTGGTAATGATCCGTGCCGTCGCCTTGTTCGGAAACATCATTGCTAAACCACGCATATTGCAGCCAGCTATCCAGCCACGCCCCCTGCTGCTGGCTACCATGCTGAAACCAGCTCGAAGTCAGCCCAACGGCATAACCGTGGTTCTGGTTATCGGCGCGAGTTCCGGTCATATTCGAGCGGCTGTCGCCCTGGTTATCGCTGTAGCCACCTACAATCCCAAGCATCCACTCGCCATCATCGCCCCAGCACCCCCTAAACAGGTCACCGCTAAGCTGCACCGTAGAAGTGTCTTCATGCTGAGCCAGTTGCCCTGCCGCCGTGTAATGATAACGTCCGCCGATAACACGTAAATTCAGCGTCTGACCATTGCCACCCGCATGATCGCGTCGCTCCATCACAAACGCCTGGTTTGCTGCCCGCAGGTTATTGAGATAACCGCCAACTTTGGCATTCAGCACCGGCTGGTAAGCGGGGATTGGATCGGGTGTTGGGTCAGGATCGGGTGTTGGGTCCGGGTCTGGATCAGGTGGCGATGGCGGCGTTACTTCTTGCGATCGCAGATACCAGTCGTTGTTATCTTCCACCAACGTATAGTCGTAAGCGCCCATATTGACGTAGCCGCTGCCCGCCAGACTGAACTGCGCATTATTTTGAAATTGCGTGGGATCGCCAGCGAAATCAACCACTTTTATACCTGTAGATGTCGGCTCGCCAATGCCAGTAATGGGGTTAACCACCACAGTCGTGCTGCCAGCGGTATTGCCGTTCAACACCAACTGGTCGCTTACCGAGTCATCGCCGTTTAATTCGCTGTCGAGAAACAGCGTACCGCCACCGTTAAACAATGAGGCGTCAAGCGCCACAGACGTATCCTGCCCAGTTAAACGCAAAACCGTGCTATCGCTGATGTCGATAGTGCCGCTGGAACTGGCATCAATAGACTGAATATCCTGATCCGCGCCAGTCTCGAACGTTGCCCCGTCACCAACCCACAGCGACGAAGCGTAAGGAAAGATATCCGCAACATCACCTTTCAGCGTACCTTCTTCCACTCGCACCGCCGACTGCGCCGTGCCGCTGGCAGTCAGTTCCAACGTTCCTGCACCGGTTTTCGTCAGTGTGGTTCCCACATCCTGCTGATGTCCACTGCTGTCGGCGATCAATGCGCCCCACTGCGTCACAGCACCATCATCAACCACAATTTCGCCATCAGCGCGCATTTCGATATCACGCCCATGACCAGCCATCGCAGAGCGAGTATCGACATCAGCCGTAATCTCCATCGCGCTATCTTGTTGATTATCAGTGAAGATAACCTGGCGGTTATAGTGAGTATCACCAAGTTGAGAATTGTTGCTCACCACCAGCGTGCCGGAAGCGATTTGTGTTGTGCCGAGGTATTGATTGTCATTCGCCAGGCTTACCTGTCCATCGCCTGCATCTACCACTACATAGACGCCTTTTTTCCCGTCATCGCCAATATGCAAATCCTCACCACTATAAAGATCGACAACGTCCTGCTGACCAATTACCGTACCGCCACTGCCACTGATTTCCAGCCCATCGTTCTCTGACGTACCGCTCTGCCAGGTGGTGAAATCGGAGAGATCTAATATGCCACCGTTTAACACAATTGACTGCGGATCGTCCTGCATCGCCGCCAGATCCGCCGCGTTTCCCGCCAGCGAGAGGATTGCGCCATCTTCCACCACAATATCGCCGGTCAGCGCCATCGACGACGCCCCCGCCAGCGCATAGCTACCATTTTCAGCAATGGTCAGTTGCCCTTCACCTTCAATAGTTCCGCTAAACCCGCCGGCATTTACAGTCACGTTACCGCCAGCATCAATATTTAAAGTGCCATTCTGAAAACCCGTCAGTGAGTGAACAAAAGTCTGCTGTGTTGCGCCAACGTTAAGTTCTGCCTGATCATCCCGATGACTGATACTGCCGACCATCAGGCCATAGCAATTTTGTGGATTACTCTGGCAACGATCATCGCCAACATTCATCAGCGAATTGCTACGCCCCAGCGTCACTTCACCGTTTTCAACCCGCATCTCACCGGTAAAATTATTATTATCCGCATTAAGCACCAGTTCGCCTGCGGCCGGTTTTGCTGATACTTCCGGTTCCGGCAATGGAATCGAGCGCACCATCGTTGCTCAGGTCACCAATAATCAACGTTTTATTACCAGCGATATCAAACCTGACCTGACTTGAATCGATGTACATAAAGCCGCCCGCCGACGCAGATGGCTCATCGCCATATCCTGTGGCACTGTTGTTCTCATCCACCAAAACGCCACCGTTATAGCTGTAGCCGGCATCAACCGAAATATCAATAAGATAGGGAGAGTTCGCACTACTGCTATAAATTGCACCACCGTAGCCTTCAGCAATATTATCTGTAAACGTGGTGTTATTAATTATTGTGAACTCTGATGGGTGAATGGTTTCCGTATTATTATCGGTGATATCGATAGCGCCACCATCGCCATCACTGTAACTTGTTGATGTATATGCCCGATTATTATTAAAAATCGTGTTATTTAAGTAAACATTATTATTAATCGAATAAATTGCGCCACCTTTGCCATCGTTAGCAATATTACCTGTAAATACAGCATTGGTAACGCTAAGATCAATATCACCAGCGTCATTTGTACCCGCAGAATAGATTGCCCCGCCATATCCTCCGGCCACATTACTGTCGAAGATAACCTGAGTAAGATTCAGCGTTGAGTTTTCTTTCGCAAAAATAGCACCTCCATTATTATATTCACCACTCACGGTATTATTTTCGAACAGAGTCATACCTGTTCCACCTTGTGCTGACAATATGAAATCAGCTCCTTGTTGTAAAAATACCGCCCCGCCACTGGCATCATTTGCCATAGAGGAAAAAATAAGCCATTGCCCGTCAGCAACACTCCAGGTCTGCATACTACCTGAGAGGCTCTGGCGACTGGCCAGGCAACTGGTAGAAACATTAACCCCCTGACATGAAGCCAGAATCTGCGACGCCGCGTTTGCACGCGTAAACACGCAAGCAACGACAGCCGGGAAAATTAACAGATACCCTTTCCTGATAAAAATAATCCATTTTTTATTCATGATCTGACAGCCTGTGAGAAATAACACGCTATCATTAAAAGGCATATTACGATTGTAGATAATAACCAATTGTAAACAAGAAATTTTTAAAATAATCGAACCAGAAATAATATTTACAGAAAGGTATTAATTATTTCTTTCAAAGTTTACTTGATTATTAAACAATGATAATTAAAACATATTAAACTGATTAATTCATTTCTTGTTTACCTGGAATAATCAATATCGCAAACTTTAATTTTACATCTACTGATTAAAAAATATCTGTTTCGTGAACGCCCCCCCTTTACATTTGCTCACATCATAAACATAACAATAAGTGTCGACATGATATGAGTTTGTGATGGTATCAATTTTCGCCACATCTGACATAAGCGCAATAAATAACCTGGATCAATAATTATCTTAAATTGAACGTTCAAGAAATCGCCGAACGGTTATTTTTAACAATTTTTTCTCTTCCCATTGACTTTCCCGAACACCTTGTCTGACCTAAGGTGCGTGGAAGTCACCTTTTCCGTTGCGAGTTATCCACAAAGTTATGCACTTGCAAGAGGGCCATTTTCACACTATCTTGCAGTGAATCCCAAACATACCCCCTATATATAGTGTTCATTGCGACTTTTCTCACTACAGGTAGTCAAAGCGACACTATTGCGGAAAGTATTCCCAAAACAGGTACTACATACATGAATCAGAATCTGCTGGTGACAAAGCGCAACGGTAGCACAGAGCGCATCAATCTCGACAAAATCCATCGTGTTCTGGATTGGGCGGCAGAAGGACTGCATAACGTTTCGATTTCCCAGGTCGAACTGCGCTCCCACATTCAGTTTTATGACGGTATCAAGACTTCTGACATCCACGAAACCATTATCAAGGCTGCCGCAGACCTGATCTCCCGTGAAGCACCGGATTATCAGTACCTCGCCGCGCGCCTGGCAATTTTCCACCTGCGTAAAAAAGCCTACGGTCAGTTTGAGCCGCCTGCGCTGTATGACCATGTGAAGAAAATGGTCGAAATGGGCAAATACGATAATCATCTGCTGGAAGACTACACGGAAGAAGAGTTCAAGCAGATGGACACGTTTATCGATCACGACCGTGATATGACCTTCTCTTACGCTGCCGTTAAGCAACTGGAAGGGAAATATCTGGTACAGAACCGCGTGACCGGCGAAATCTACGAGAGCGCCCAGTTCCTCTATATTCTGGTTGCTGCCTGCCTGTTCTCAAACTACCCGCGTGAAACGCGTCTGCAATACGTGAAGCGTTTTTACGACGCGGTTTCCACATTTAAAATTTCGCTGCCGACGCCAATCATGTCCGGCGTGCGTACCCCGACTCGTCAGTTCAGCTCCTGCGTACTGATTGAGTGCGGCGACAGCCTGGATTCCATCAATGCGACATCCAGCGCGATTGTAAAATACGTCTCCCAGCGTGCCGGTATCGGTATCAACGCCGGGCGTATTCGTGCGCTGGGTAGCCCGATTCGCGGTGGCGAAGCGTTCCACACCGGTTGTATTCCGTTCTATAAGCATTTCCAGACCGCTGTGAAATCCTGCTCCCAGGGCGGTGTGCGCGGTGGTGCAGCAACGCTGTTCTACCCAATTTGGCATCTGGAAGTAGAAAGCCTGCTGGTGCTGAAAAACAACCGTGGGGTTGAAGGCAACCGCGTGCGTCATATGGACTACGGGGTACAAATCAACAAACTGATGTATACCCGCCTGCTGAAAGGTGAAGATATCACCCTGTTCAGCCCGTCCGATGTGCCAGGGTTATACGACGCGTTCTTCGCCGATCAGGAAGAATTTGAGCGCCTGTACACCAAATATGAAAAAGACGACAGCATCCGCAAACAGCGTGTGAAAGCCGTTGAGCTGTTCTCGCTGATGATGCAGGAACGTGCGTCTACCGGTCGTATCTATATTCAGAACGTTGACCACTGCAACACCCACAGCCCGTTTGATCCGGCTATTGCGCCAGTGCGCCAGTCTAACCTGTGCCTGGAAATCGCCCTGCCGACCAAACCGCTGAATGACGTCAACGACGAAAACGGTGAAATCGCGTTGTGTACGCTGTCTGCTTTCAACCTGGGCGCAATTAATAGCCTGGATGAACTGGAAGAGCTGGCGATTCTGGCGGTGCGCGCACTCGACGCGCTGCTGGATTATCAGGATTACCCGATCCCGGCAGCCAAACGCGGAGCGATGGGTCGTCGCACGCTGGGTATTGGTGTGATCAACTTCGCTTACTATCTGGCGAAGCACGGTAAACGCTACTCCGACGGCAGTGCCAACAACCTGACGCATAAAACCTTCGAAGCTATTCAATATTACCTGCTGAAAGCGTCTAACGAGCTGGCGAAAGAGCAAGGCGCGTGCCCGTGGTTTAACGAAACCACTTACGCGAAAGGTATCCTGCCGATCGATACCTACAAGAAAGATCTGGATGCTATCACCAATGAACCGCTGCATTACGACTGGGAAGCGTTGCGTGAGTCAATCAAAACGCACGGCCTGCGTAACTCCACGCTTTCTGCTCTGATGCCGTCCGAGACCTCTTCACAGATCTCTAACGCCACTAACGGTATTGAACCGCCGCGCGGTTACGTCAGCATTAAAGCGTCGAAAGACGGTATTCTGCGCCAGGTGGTGCCGGACTACGAACACCTGCACGACGCCTATGAGCTGCTGTGGGAAATGCCGGGTAACGATGGCTACCTGCAACTGGTGGGTATCATGCAGAAATTTATCGATCAGTCGATCTCTGCCAACACCAACTACGATCCGTCACGCTTCCCGTCAGGAAAAGTGCCGATGCAGCAGTTGCTGAAAGACCTGCTCACCGCCTACAAATTCGGGGTCAAAACGCTGTATTATCAGAACACCCGTGACGGTGCTGAAGACGCACAAGACGATCTGGTGCCGTCAATCCAGGACGATGGCTGCGAAAGCGGCGCATGTAAGATCTGATAATCCCCCAGCCTTTGCACCAAACCGTCCCCTCTCCCCTTGCGGGAGAGGGTTAGGGTGAGGGGTAATAAAACCACAGGACACATTCATGGCATATACCACCTTTTCACAGACGAAGAATGATCAGCTCAAAGAACCCATGTTCTTTGGTCAGCCGGTCAACGTGGCTCGCTACGATCAGCAAAAATATGAAATCTTCGAAAAATTGATCGAAAAGCAGCTCTCTTTCTTCTGGCGTCCAGAAGAAGTTGACGTCTCCCGCGACCGTATCGATTATCAGGCGCTGCCGGAGCACGAAAAACACATCTTTATCAGCAACCTGAAATATCAGACGCTGCTGGACTCTATTCAGGGGCGTAGCCCGAACGTGGCGCTGCTGCCGCTGATTTCCATTCCCGAACTGGAAACCTGGGTAGAAACCTGGGCGTTTTCGGAAACTATTCACTCCCGCTCCTACACGCACATCATTCGTAATATCGTTAACGATCCGTCTGTTGTGTTTGATGATATCGTCACCAACGAGCAGATCCAGAAACGCGCGGAAGGGATTTCAGCTTACTACGACGAACTGATCGAAATGACCAGTTACTGGCATCTGCTGGGCGAAGGCCCCCATACCGTCAACGGCAAAACCGTGACCGTTAGCCTGCGCGAGCTGAAGAAAAAACTTTATCTCTGCCTGATGAGCGTTAACGCGCTGGAAGCGATCCGCTTCTACGTCAGCTTCGCCTGCTCTTTCGCATTCGCGGAACGTGAGCTGATGGAGGGCAACGCCAAAATTATTCGCCTGATTGCCCGTGACGAAGCCCTGCACCTGACTGGTACTCAGCATATGCTGAATCTGTTGCGCAGCGGCGCGGACGATCCTGAGATGGCGGAAATTGCCGAAGAGTGTAAACAAGAGTGCTATGACCTGTTTGTTCAGGCGGCACAGCAGGAGAAAGACTGGGCGGATTATCTGTTCCGTGACGGTTCGATGATTGGTCTGAATAAAGACATTCTCTGCCAGTACGTCGAGTACATCACCAATATCCGTATGCAGGCGGTTGGTTTAGATCTGCCGTTCCAGACGCGCTCCAACCCAATCCCGTGGATCAACACCTGGCTGGTGTCTGATAACGTACAGGTTGCTCCGCAGGAAGTGGAAGTCAGTTCTTATCTGGTCGGACAGATTGACTCGGAAGTAGACACCGACGATTTGAGTAACTTCCAACTCTGATGGCTCGCGTTACCCTGCGCATTACTGGCACACAACTGCTGTGCCAGGATGAACACCCTTCTCTTCTGGCGGCGCTGGAATCCCACAATGTGGCGGTTGAGTATCAGTGCCGCGAAGGCTACTGCGGCTCCTGTCGCACGCGCCTTGTCGCAGGCCAGGTGGACTGGATTGCCGAACCGTTAGCCTTTATTCAACCTGGGGAAATTTTGCCCTGTTGTTGCCGGGCAAAAGGTGATATTGAAATCGAGATGTGATCGGGTACTAGCGCCAGATGCGACGCTTACGCGTCTTATCTGGCCTACAACGATTACATGGCAGAATAATACGCTTTCACCTGCTCCCAGTCCGCTTTAGGGATCGGCTCCAGATATTTCTCCAACTGGCGGAAGTCATGATGAATAGCCTTATGGCGACGCAGACGACGGCGACTTTTCTCCAGATCAAGAAAACCTGCTTCTGCCTTACCTTCTGTTTTCACATAGATATGGCGAACATAACAGCAACCATGCTGACGATTAACGCTATGCATCTTTTTAAATGCCAGCGCCACCGCTTTCAACATTGCTTGCCGTACATCGTCGGAATAAGGCGTTACTGCGTGTTGTGAATACCAGTCAGCAATGCTGACAAACCCCGCCATATCTTCAGTCACCAGCAACGCGCGCCATTCACCCTCAATTTTCACCGCTTCACCAAAAACGATGTTCGGCACAATTACACCGGCGCGCTTCAGATCTTTTATTACAGCTATCTCCCGAACAATCGTCGGACGCCCAAACGGATAGCGGATAGAATAAAACAAGTGGTGAGTCATGCGCTTCACATACAACTTTTTGCCGTTGTGCTCGACGCATTGCACCCCGCTCATACCGTTGCGGCGGTAATTCGGCTCCTCAACCCAGTCACCTTCTGTAGCCCACCAATGATTGAACTCATCGTGTTTTGCTGAAACTGCCATACCCTGTCGCCTGTCTTTATTATTAACGACAATGACTATAGGTGTTTACCTTAAGAAAAACTTAATAAAAAGTGTTTCTTACTGGATTTCTTTTGCCGGGAACAAATCATCCCGCTCTAAAGAACTGCAAGTAAGGATAACCAACAGACTTTATGAAGAATTAAATATGTCCGCTATTTTACTATGACTTAGATGAGGCTTTGAATGAAGAGATATACCGGATGGCACTTACGTGCCATCCGACACTGAACTTACTCTTTATTGAGGAATTTTACTGCCTTATCCGGGAAGTCCGTAAACAGCCCATTAACACCTGCTTTGTTATACAGGGCGTCATACAGTTGATTCACATCGGTCGTATATGCCGGCAGTTTATCCGACCGCACGGTATAAGGATGCACTACCAGCTTATTCTGCTGTGCATCTTTCACCATTCCAGTAAGTTTAATATTGCCCGGCTGCGATGTCTCATCAATGACCATATGGTAATCGGGGCCAATGCCGTCAGCATATTCCGCCACCTGCTTCATGGCGCCCGGCTTAAACATCCAGTCATAGCTGTAATTTACCCAGGTTCCGTCCGGCTGTTTCTGCTGAGTTTCATTCCAGTCAGTATAAGCAATCAACTGAACCAGATTGAGATCCATGCCCATTTTCGGTTCCAGCTCATTTTTAATGCGTTTCAGCTCATCAGCATCAAAGCATTGCAAATAAACTTTGTCCCCTTTGCTGGTGTAACCATATTTTTTCAGCACTTCCAGAGTTTTAGCCGCTATATCTTTCCCTTCCTGGTGATGGAACCACGGCGCTTTAATCTCCGGGTAGATGCCGATGTTTTTCCCGGTCGAATGGTTTAACCCCTGAACAAATTCAATCTCTTCTTCGAAAGTATGCACCCGGAAGTCAGATTTACCCATCGGGAAGCGTCCAGGGAAAGTCTGCACTTTCTTACCGTTTTCAATATCGAAGCCTTCGGTAAATTTCAGTGATTTAATTTCATCCAGCGTGAAATCTATCGCGTAGTAACGACCGTCTTTGCGTGCCCTGTCCGGGAAACGATCGGCAACATCAGTAACGCGATCAAGATAGTGATCATGCAGGACGACCAGATGGTCGTCTTTGGTCATTACCAAATCCTGCTCCAGATAGTCAGCCCCCTGTGCATACGCCATCGCTTTTGCTGGCAGCGTATGCTCCGGCAAATAACCACTGGCGCCGCGATGGGCTATTACAATTTTCTCGCTGTTGTCTGCCGCCATTGCACTGCTTCCCATGATCATTCCACTCATCATGATCGCCATGCTAAGGTTTTTCAGCGTCAATTTCATGCCATTAGCCTCCGTTGCGTTTTTGCTGTAATTCCTGATGGCGACGTTTTTCGCCAATCATCACGACAATTAACAAGATAACTGCCAGAATGCTGCCGCCAATCATTACCATAAAGCCGCCATCCCAGCCGAAGAAATCCACGGTGTAGCCAACAATCGCACTCGCCGCTACAGAACCGCCCAGATAACCAAACAGTCCGGTAAAGCCTGCCGCCGTACCTGCCGCTTTTTTCGGTGCCAGTTCCAGCGCGTGCAGACCGATCAGCATGACAGGGCCATAAATCAGGAAGCCGATGACAATCATACAAATCATATCCACGGTCGGGTTGCCCGCCGGGTTCATCCAGTAAACGATAGTGGCAATGGTCACCAGAGTCATAAAGAAGACGCCGGTTGCGCCACGGTTACCACGGAAGACTTTATCCGACATCCAGCCGCACAAAAGGGTGCCCGGAATGCCCGCGTACTCATAAAGGAAGTAGGCCCAGGAAGATTTATCCAGCGCGAAGTGTTTCACCTCTTTCAGGTAGGTTGGCGACCAGTCGAGGATGCCGTAGCGCAGCAGGTAAACGAACACGTTAGCGATAGCGATATACCACAGCAGTTTGTTCGGCAGCACGTACTGCATGAAAATCTGCTTCGCAGTCAGCTCCTGTTCCGCTTTTTCGTTATAATCGTCCGGATAGTCATTTTTGTACTCTTCGATCGGCGGCAGACCACAGGATTGCGGGGTATCGCGCATCATGGCAAAAGCGAAAAGCGCCACCAGAATGGCACAGAAAGCCGGCATATAAAGCGCCGCGTGCCAGTCATTGAACCAGGCCATCCCCAGCAAGAACAACAGCGGCGGAATACCACCGCCGACGTTATGCGCACAGTTCCACACCGACACAATGCCGCCACGTTCTTTCTGTGACCACCAGTGCACCATGGTACGACCACACGGCGGCCATCCCATCCCCTGGAACCAGCCGCAGAGGAACAACAGCACGAACATCACCGCAATACTGGAAGTCGCCCACGGCACAAATCCCATAAACAGCATCACTGCCGCAGCAAGAATCAAACCAGCTGGCAGGAAAACGCGCGGATTCGAGCGATCCGATACCGAGCCCATGATGAATTTCGAAAATCCATAGGCGATTGAGATCCCTGAAAGCGCAAAACCTAAATCACCACGCGAGAATCCCTGCTCCACCAGATAGGGCATAGCAAGAGCAAAGTTCTTACGAACCAGATAGTAAGCAGCATAACCAAAGAATATCCCCAGGAAAATTTGCCAGCGTAATCGACGATAGGTCGGGTCGATCTCCGCAGCAGGTAAGCGCGCTTTGTGTGGCGCCGGTTTAAAAATACTCAACATTTATAGCCTCCGTGGCCCATGGTCTTATTTATGATTAACAGCTTGATTCAGTAGAAGAACCTGCCGTTTTTTGAGTTGCCGCGATGTTAAGAAAACATTCATAAATTAAATGTGAATTACCGCACACATTATTAAACACAATGATTGAAATGTTCTGAAAGACGCATGAAATCACGTTTCACTTTCGAATTATGAGCGAATATGCGCGAAATCAAACAATTCATGTTTTTACTATGGCTAAATGGTAAAAAACGAACTTCAGAGGGATAACAATGAAAACTCGCGACTCGCAATCAAGTGACGTGATTATCATTGGCGGCGGCGCAACGGGAGCCGGGATTGCCCGCGACTGTGCCCTACGCGGGCTGCGCGTGATTTTGGTTGAGCGCCATGACATCGCCACAGGCGCGACCGGGCGTAACCACGGTCTGCTGCACAGCGGCGCGCGCTATGCGGTAACCGATGCGGAATCGGCCCGCGAATGTATTAGTGAAAACAAGATATTAAAACGCATTGCGCGTCATTGTGTTGAGCCGACCAACGGCCTGTTTATCACCCTGCCAGAAGATGACCTCTCCTTTCAAACCACTTTTATTCGCGCTTGCGAAGAAGCAGGAATAAGCGCAGAAGCCATCGATCCGCAGCAAGCGCGCATTATCGAACCTTCCGTTAACCCGGCATTGATAGGTGCAGTGAAAGTCCCGGATGGCACCGTTGATCCATTTCGTTTGACCGCAGCAAATATGCTCGATGCGAAAGAACACGGTGCAGTTATCCTCACCGCCCACGAAGTCACTGGCCTGATTCGTGAAGGCGCGACGGTATGTGGCGTTCGTGTGCGTAACCATCTCACCGGCGAAACCCAGGCACTTCATGCACCTGTGGTGGTTAATGCCGCCGGGATCTGGGGACAACATATTGCCGAGTATGCCGATCTACGCATTCTCATGTTCCCGGCGAAAGGATCGCTGCTGATCATGGATCACCGCATTAATCAGCATGTGATCAACCGCTGCCGTAAACCTTCTGATGCCGATATTCTGGTTCCCGGCGATACCATTTCGCTGATTGGAACCACCTCTTTACGTATTGATTACAATGAGATCGACGACAACCGGATGACGGCAGAAGAAGTGGATATTCTGCTGCGTGAAGGGGAAAAACTGGCTCCGGTGATGGCGAAAACACGTATTCTGCGAGCCTACTCTGGCGTGCGCCCACTGGTTGCCAGCGATGACGACCCGAGCGGACGTAACGTCAGTCGCGGCATCGTGCTGCTCGATCACGCCGAACGCGACGGGCTGGACGGATTTATCACCATCACCGGCGGCAAACTGATGACCTACCGCCTGATGGCGGAATGGGCTACTGACGCGGTGTGCCGCAAACTGGGCAACACGCGCCCCTGCATCACTGCCGATACGCCGCTACCAGGTTCACAGGAACCGGCTGAAGCCACGCTGCAAAAAATTATCTCCCTCCCAGCCCCGCTGCGCGGTTCTGCGGTTTACCGTCACGGCGATCGTACGCCAGCCTGGTTAAGTGAAGGCCGTTTGCACCGCAGCCTGGTCTGTGAATGCGAAGCCGTTACCGCAGGCGAAGTGCAATATGCAGTAGAAAATTTAAACGTTAACAGTCTGTTAGATTTGCGCCGTCGTACCCGTGTGGGAATGGGCACCTGCCAGGGCGAACTCTGCGCCTGCCGCGCCGCCGGACTGCTGCAACGCTTTAATGTCACCACCTCTGCGCAATCTATTGAGCAACTTTCCACCTTCCTGAACGAACGCTGGAAAGGCGTGCAACCTGTTGCCTGGGGCGATGCGCTGCGCGAAAGCGAATTTACCCGCTGGGTTTATCAGGGACTGTGTGGTCTGGAGAAGGAGCAGAAAGATGCGATTTGATACTGTCATTATGGGCGGCGGTCTTGCCGGATTACTCTGCGGTCTGCAACTGCAAAAACACGGCCTGCGCTGTGCGATTGTCACTCGTGGTCAAAGCGCGCTGCATTTTTCGTCCGGATCGCTGGATTTACTGAGCCATCTGCCTGACGGTCAAACGGTGACAGACATTCACGATGGCCTGGAATCTTTGTGCCATCAGGTTCCTGCCCATCCTTACAGTGTTCTCGGCTCACAGCGCGTGCTCGATCTCGCTTGCAGGGCGCAGGCATTGATCGCTGAAAGCGGTGCGCAATTGCAGGGTAGCGTTGAACTGGCTCACCAGCGAGTTACACCGCTCGGCACTCTGCGCTCAACCTGGCTAAGCTCGCCAGAAGTCCCCGTCTGGCCGTTGCCAGCGAAGAAAATATGTGTGGTGGGTATCAGCGGGCTGATGGATTTTCAGGCGCATCTTGCGGCAGCTTCGTTACGTGAATTGGATCTTTCGGTTGAAACCGCAGAAATTGAACTGCCGGAACTGGATGTGCTACGTAATAACGCCACCGAGTTCCGCGCGGTAAATATTGCCCGTTTCCTTGATAACGAAGAAAACTGGCCACTGTTGCTTGATGCGCTTATCCCTGTCGCCAACACCTGTGAAATGATCCTGATGCCAGCCTGCTTCGGCCTGGCTGATGACAGACTCTGGCGCTGGCTGAACGAACAATTACCCTGTTCATTAATGTTACTGCCGACACTGCCACCTTCCGTGCTGGGCATTCGTCTGCAAAATCAGCTTCAACGTCAGTTCGTGCGCCAGGGCGGTGTATGGATGCCGGGCGATGAAGTGAAAAAAGTGACCTGTAAAAATGGCGTGGTGAATGAAATCTGGACTCGTAATCACGCCGACATCCCGCTGCGTCCACGTTTCGCGGTTCTCGCCAGCGGCAGCTTCTTTAGCGGCGGACTGGTTGCGGAACGCAACGGCATTCGCGAGCCGATTCTCGGCCTTGATGTGCTGCAAACCGCCACGCGGGGTGAGTGGTATCGAAGTGATTTTTTTGCGGCGCAACCATGGCAGCAGTTCGGTGTAACCACTGATGAGGCGCTACGCCCATCGCAGGCAGGCCAGACGGTAGAAAACTTGTTTGCCATCGGATCGGTGCTGGGCGGATATGATCCTATCGCTCAGGGATGCGGCGGCGGCGTTTGTGCTGTCAGTGCATTACATGCTGCTCAACAGATTGCCCAACGCGCAGGAGGCCAACAATGAACGATACCAGCTTCGAAAATTGCATTAAGTGCACCGTCTGTACCACCGCCTGCCCGGTAAGCCGGGTGAATCCGGGCTATCCGGGGCCAAAACAGGCCGGGCCGGATGGCGAGCGTCTGCGTCTGAAAGATGGCGCCCTGTATGACGAGGCGCTGAAATATTGCATTAACTGCAAACGTTGCGAAGTCGCCTGCCCGTCCGATGTGAAGATTGGCGATATCATCCAGCGCGCGCGGGCGAAATATGACACCTCACGCCCGTCGCTGCGCAATTTCGTTTTGAGTCATACCGACCTGATGGGTAGCGTTTCCACGCCGTTCGCGCCTATCGTCAACACCGCTACCTCGCTGAAACCAGTGCGACAACTGCTTGATGCGGCGTTAAAAATTGACCATCGCCGCACGCTGCCGAAATACTCCTTCGGCACTTTCCGTCGCTGGTATCGCAGTGTGGCGGCGCAGCAGGCGCAATATAAAGACCAGGTGGCCTTTTTCCACGGCTGCTTCGTTAACTACAACCATCCGCAGTTAGGCAAGGATTTAATTAAAGTGCTCAACGCGATGGGCACCGGCGTACAACTGCTCAGCAAAGAGAAATGCTGCGGTGTGCCACTCATCGCCAACGGTTTTACCGATAAAGCGCGTAAACAGGCAATCACTAACGTGGAAACGATCCGCGAAGCTGTGGGGGGAAAAGGTATTCCGGTGATTGCCACCTCCTCTACCTGTACGTTTGCCTTGCGCGACGAGTACCCGGAAGTGCTGAATGTCGACAACAAAGGCTTGCGCGATCATATCGAACTGGCAACCCGCTGGCTGTGGCGCAAGCTCGACGAAGGCAAAACCTTGCCGCTGAAATCACTGCCGCTAAAAGTGGTCTATCACACCCCGTGCCATATGGAAAAAATGGGCTGGACGCTCTACACCCTGGAACTTTTACGTAAGATCCCAGGGCTTGAGCTAACAGTGCTGGATTCCCAGTGCTGCGGTATTGCGGGTACTTACGGTTTCAAAAAAGAGAACTACCCCACCTCACAAGCCATCGGTGCACCGCTGTTCCGCCAGATAGAAGAGAGCGGCGCGGATCTGGTGGTTACCGACTGCGAAACCTGCAAATGGCAGATTGAGATGTCCACAAGTCTTCGCTGCGAACATCCGATTACGCTGCTGGCTCAGGCGCTGGTTTAAACTCCCTTCTGATGCCCGGTAAGCGCATTGCTTATCGGGCATTTTTGCGTGCGCGATTCCGTACCCAATGTATGCGTTTCATCACAATGAAAATTCCTCTGAAAACGTCTCGCAAAGACTGAAACTGGCAGATGTCAAAGGCCTGGGATAACCGTAATGTCGCGTCATCATAAATATCAGGTGACGGACAACCATGACTGAATCAACAACCTCCTCCCCGCATGATGCGGTATTTAAAACCTTTATGTTCTCACCCAATACCGCACGGGATTTTCTGGAAATACATCTACCGGAACCGTTACGTAAGCTGTGTAATCTGCATACGTTAAGGCTGGAACCCACAAGTTTTATTGAAAAAAGCTTACGCGCTTACTACTCGGATGTTTTGTGGTCGGTAGAAACCAGCGAAGGTGACGGCTATATCTACTGCGTAATTGAACATCAAAGTTCTGCGGAAAAGAATATGGCCTTTCGGCTGATGCGCTATGCCACCGCCGCCATGCAGCGTCACCTGGATAAAGGTTATGACAAAGTCCCGCTGGTAGTGCCATTGTTGTTTTATCATGGCGAAACCTCGCCCTACCCGTATTCTCTCAACTGGCTGGATGAATTTAACGATCCGCAACTTGCCCGGCAGTTGTACACCGAAGCTTTTCCGTTGGTGGATATCACCATCGTACCTGACGATGAGATCATGCAACATCGGCGTATAGCCCTGCTGGAACTTATTCAAAAACATATTCGCGACCGCGATTTAATCGGCATGGTCGACAGGATCACCACGCTTTTGGTTAGAGGCTTCACTAATGACAGCCAATTGCAAACACTGTTTAATTATCTCCTGCAATGTGGCGATACCTCCCGTTTCACCCGCTTTATTCAGGAGATTGCCGAACGTTCACCACTACAAAAGGAGAGATTGATGACTATTGCTGAACGGCTACGGCAGGAAGGACATCAAATTGGCTGGCAGGAGGGTAAGATTGAAGGCTGGCAAGAAGGTAAATTAGAAGGCTTGCAAGAAGGTAAATTAGAAGGTTTGCAAGAAGGTAAATTAGAAGGTTTGCAGGAAGGCATGCATGAACAAGCCATTAAAATCG
>NZ_PTRI01000049.1:0-2166 GCF_002965965.1 Escherichia sp. MOD1-EC5495 | reverse complement strand
GCAAGGAGTTCCGGCCTGTGCAGGGCTGGATACGTACCACGGAAGTCACCCGCGGGAGCGACGGCAGCGCACACCCGCACTTCCACACCCTGATGATGGTGCCGCCTGGCATGCTAAATGGGAAAAGTTACGTCAGGCATGAACGCTGGGTTGAACTCTGGCGGGAGTGTCTGCGGGTCGATTATGACCCGAATGTTGATGTCCGGGCAGTGAAACCTCGTAAGCCGAAGGGCGGCGAATCGCTGGCCTGCGCGACCGCCGAACTGGTGCGCGGTGCGGTGGCCGAAACCCTGAAATATTCCACGAAGCCGGCTGACATGGTGGCCGATCCTGAATGGTTCCTCGAACTGACCCGCCAGACGCACAAGCGCCGCTTTGTGGCGACCGGCGGCGCACTCAAAGACGTGCTGAAACTCGATCAGGAAACTGACGCCGACATGGTGATCGGTGATGATATTTCCGAGGGCGACGATGACGGTTCACGAATCGCGTTCGAGTGGAAAACCGAGGTCAGAAAGTACCGTCGCTCACCGACGAAAGATAAAACTGAATCAGGCTAGCGGGGTGTCGGGGTGCACCCCTGACCAGATGGCAATTGTGATAGCGTCGCGTGTGACGGTATTACAATTACACATCCTGTCCCGAAAATTCCCGTCCCGAAAATTCCCGCCGTTTCTCGGTTTTTTGAGCGTCGCAGACCGCACGACAAACGAACCTAAGGTGAGTTTGTATAAGTGCGCACTTCGTGAGATTCCCTGACTGCCAGTTTGTCGATTGCGCGGAACGGCTGCGGCACGAAAACGGCAAAATGATTTACTCGCCGTTTGTGTGGGTTGTTTTGTGGGGTGTCAATGGGGTTGTGGTCTTTTTTGTGGGTTAAAGTGTGGGTGATTGTGTGGGCTGTGTGTTTTGAGTTGTGGGTGATTATGTGGGTCATTGTGTGGGCTGTATGCACGGCATTTTTTTGTTCTCCTAAAACACAGGCACGATAAGCGGCGTACACAAAACGGGGCGTTTCGCTCCGTCGCTTGTGCCAAAGGGGACACCCCTTTGCAACCCTGTGCGGTTCTACGAACCTGGTCAGGACTGCGCCCCGACACCCCGCCAACGCCTCACGGAACGCGAAAAAATTCCGCGTACCGTTCACCGTTCCCTGATTCGTCAAACAGAAAATCGCGGGGGCCCGCGCCTCCGGCGTGGGTTCCGATTTTGTGATTGACGACGGCACGGGAAAAACACTGGGGATGGTGGTTGGTGTCACGCAGTGAGGCCAACCACCTGCAAGACGGTTTTTTTTGTTGTTCACAAAATCGGGGTGAAAGTCTGTGGATGAGATGGGTGTAAGTGGGTGGGGTTGGGTGTTTTGGGTGACTGAAAATCCCGCTCAAAATTCAAGCGAATCTCGCGCGCGATCCTTGTATTTATACTTAAGGGATAACTCTAGGATTCAAATTCGCCTCCAGCCCTTGTGCCGCAAGGCCTGAAGGGGGATTTGTCGGAAAATGGTTTTGGAGTTATTCTGTCGGGAGTGGTCGCATTAAAAGCGACCCCCGCAACGAGGGCAATCGTTCGGGGGTGTGACCACCTGTAGGAATTCGAATTGGTGATACGACTAACACAACAGGTGATATGGCAATGATAACACGTCAGATGAGCCATCGCCCACTATCGGGTGGTGCGCATGAAAAACCCTGATCTCCAGAACCTCACGGACTATTCCCCCTCAGATGCGCCCTGGGACGCTCACAGAAGCGTTTCTGATGACGTGGGAGGGATTTACCTGCTTGCAGCCGAATATGAGCGCTACGGGGCGCGTATGGCCCTCTGTGGTGGTTTACTGCGTTTCGGGTGGTCTACCCTCAAGGAAACCGGAGAAACGCGTCTGAGGCTGCGTGAGGCGCATTTCTGCCGTGTCCGGCATTGTCCTGTCTGCCAGTGGAGGCGCTCCCTGATGTGGCAAGCCCGTTTCTACCAGTCCCTGCCGCGTATCGTGGCGGATTATCCCGATGCCCGCTGGATGTTCCTGACTCTGACCGTGCGCAACTGTGCGATCGGGGAGCTGGGCGAGATGCTGAACCGGATGAATGCAGCTTTTCAGCGCATGAAGGTTCGCAAGGAGTTCCGGCCTGTGCAGGGCTGGATACGTACCACGGAAGTCACCCGCGG
>NZ_PTRI01000048.1:0-2558 GCF_002965965.1 Escherichia sp. MOD1-EC5495 | reverse complement strand
TTGGGGCGCTGGGGCAGGCGTATTCCCAGAATGGCGATCGCGCTAATGCGGTGGCGAATCTGGAAAAAGCCCTCGCGCTGGACCCGCACAGCAGCAACAACGACAAATGGAACAGTCTGCTGAAGGTGAACCGCTACTGGCTGGCGATCCAGCAGGGCGATGCTGCGCTGAAAGCCAATAATCCCGACCGGGCAGAACGCCTGTTCCAGCAGGCGCGCAATGTCGATAACGCCGACAGCTATGCGGTACTGGGGCTGGGTGATGTGGCGATGGCACGTAAAGATTACCCCGCTGCCGAACGCTATTATCAGCAGACTTTGCGTATGGACAGCGGCAACACCAACGCCGTGCGCGGGCTGGCGAATCTTTATCGCCAGCAGTCGCCGGAAAAAGCCGAAGCGTTTATTGCCTCGCTTTCTGCCAGCCAGCGGCGCAGCGTTGATGACATCGAACGCAGCCTGCAAAACGACCGCTTATCACAGCAGGCGGAGGCACTGGAAAATCAGGGTAAATGGGCACAGGCGGCAGCACTTCAGCGTCAGCGGCTGGCGCTCGATCCCGGCAGTGTGTGGATTACTTACCGGCTTTCGCAGGATCTCTGGCAGGCCGGGCAACGCAGCCAGGCCGATACGTTAATGCGCAACCTGGCGCAACAGAAGCCGAACGACCCGGAGCAGGTTTACGCTTACGGGCTGTATCTTTCCGGTCACGACCAGGACAGAGCCGCGCTGGCGCATATCAACAGCCTGCCGCGCGCGCAGTGGAACAGCAATATTCAGGAACTGGCAAACCGCCTGCAAAGCGATCAGGTACTGGAAACCGCCAGCCGCCTGCGTGAAAGCGGTAAAGAGGCAGAAGCGGAAGCGATGCTGCGCCAGCAGCCACCGTCCACGCGCATTGACCTCACCCTGGCAGACTGGGCACAGCAGCGACGTGATGACACCGCTGCCCGCGCGGCGTATCAGAATGTCCTGACGCGGGAGCCAGCTAACGTTGATGCCATTCTTGGCCTGACAGAAGTGGATATCGCCGCCGGCGACAAAGCGGCGGCACGCAGCCAGCTGGCGAAACTGCCCGCTACTGACAATACCTCACTGAATACACAGCGGCGCGTGGCGCTGGTACAGGCGCAGCTTGGCGATACCGCAGCGGCGCAGCAGACGTTTAACAAGCTGATCCCGCAGGCAAAATCTCAGCCGCCGTCGATGGAAAGTGCGATGGTACTGCGTGATGGTGCAAGGTTTGAAGCGCAGGCGGGCGAGCCAAAGCAGGCGCTGGAAACCTACAAAGACGCGATGGTCGCATCCGGTGTGACGCCGACGCGTCCGCAGGATAACGACACCTTTACCCGTCTGACCCGTAACGATGAGAAAGATGACTGGCTGAAGCGCGGTGTGCGCAGCGATGCGGCAGATCTCTATCGCCAGCAGGATCTTAACGTCACCCTTGAGCACGATTACTGGGGATCGAGCGGCACCGGTGGTTACTCCGACCTGAAAGCGCACACCACCATGTTGCAGGTGGATGCACCGTATTCTGACGGACGGATGTTCTTTCGCAGTGATTTCGTCAATATGAACGTCGGCAGTTTTTCCGCCGACGCTGAGGGTAAATGGGATAACAACTGGGGCACCTGTACGTTGCAGGACTGTCGCGGCAACCGCAGCCAGTCGGACTCCGGCGCCAGCGTGGCGGTCGGCTGGCGAAATGACGTCTGGAGCTGGGATATCGGCACCACGCCGATGGGCTTCAACGTGGTGGATGTGGTCGGTGGCATCAGTTACAGCGACGATATCGGGCCGCTTGGTTACACCGTTAACGCCCATCGTCGCCCCATCTCCAGTTCTTTGCTGGCCTTTGGCGGGCAAAAAGACTCACCGGGCAATACCGGGAAAAAATGGGGCGGTGTGCGTGCCGATGGCGTGGGGCTAAGTCTGAGCTACGATAAAGGTGAAGCGAACGGCATCTGGGCATCGCTTAGCGGCGACCAGTTAACCGGTAAAAATGTCGAAGATAACTGGCGCGTGCGCTGGATGACGGGCTATTACTATAAGGTCATCAACCAGAATAATCGCCGTGTGACCATTGGCCTGAACAATATGATCTGGCATTACGACAAAGACCTGAGTGGGTACTCACTTGGTCAGGGCGGTTACTACAGCCCGCAGGAATACCTGTCGTTTGCCATACCGGTGATGTGGCGTGAGCGGACGGAAAACTGGTCGTGGGAGCTGGGCGCGTCTGGCTCGTGGTCGCATTCGCGCACCAAAACCATGCCGCGTTATCCGCTGATGAACCTGATCCCGACGGACTGGAAAGAGGATGCCGCCAGCCAGACCAACGACGGTGGCAGCAGTCAGGGCTTTGGCTACACGGCGCGGGCGTTACTTGAGCGTCGCGTCACGTCCAACTGGTTTGTCGGCACGGCAATCGATATCCAGCAGGCGAAAGATTATGCGCCAAGCCATTTCCTGCTCTACGTGCGGTATTCCGCCGCCGGATGGCAGGGCGACATGGATTTACCGCCGCAGCCGCTGATACCTTACGCCGACTGGTAA
>NZ_PTRI01000047.1:0-3132 GCF_002965965.1 Escherichia sp. MOD1-EC5495 | reverse complement strand
GAGTCTCTCAAATTTTCGCAACACGATGATGAATCGAAAGAAACATCTTCGGGTTGTGAGGTTAAGCGACTAAGCGTACACGGTGGATGCCCTGGCAGTCAGAGGCGATGAAGGACGTGCTAATCTGCGATAAGCGTCGGTAAGGTGATATGAACCGTTATAACCGGCGATTTCCGAATGGGGAAACCCAGTGTGATTCGTCACACTATCATTAACTGAATCCATAGGTTAATGAGGCGAACCGGGGGAACTGAAACATCTAAGTACCCCGAGGAAAAGAAATCAACCGAGATTCCCCCAGTAGCGGCGAGCGAACGGGGAGCAGCCCAGAGCCTGAATCAGTGTGTGTGTTAGTGGAAGCGTCTGGAAAGGCGCGCGATACAGGGTGACAGCCCCGTACACAAAAATGCACATATTGTGAGCTCGATGAGTAGGGCGGGACACGTGGTATCCTGTCTGAATATGGGGGGACCATCCTCCAAGGCTAAATACTCCTGACTGACCGATAGTGAACCAGTACCGTGAGGGAAAGGCGAAAAGAACCCCGGCGAGGGGAGTGAAAAAGAACCTGAAACCGTGTACGTACAAGCAGTGGGAGCCCTGATTTATCAGGGTGACTGCGTACCTTTTGTATAATGGGTCAGCGACTTATATTCTGTAGCAAGGTTAACCGAATAGGGGAGCCGAAGGGAAACCGAGTCTTAACTGGGCGTTAAGTTGCAGGGTATAGACCCGAAACCCGGTGATCTAGCCATGGGCAGGTTGAAGGTTGGGTAACACTAACTGGAGGACCGAACCGACTAATGTTGAAAAATTAGCGGATGACTTGTGGCTGGGGGTGAAAGGCCAATCAAACCGGGAGATAGCTGGTTCTCCCCGAAAGCTATTTAGGTAGCGCCTCGTGAATTCATCTCCGGGGGTAGAGCACTGTTTCGGCAAGGGGGTCATCCCGACTTACCAACCCGATGCAAACTGCGAATACCGGAGAATGTTATCACGGGAGACACACGGCGGGTGCTAACGTCCGTCGTGAAGAGGGAAACAACCCAGACCGCCAGCTAAGGTCCCAAAGTCATGGTTAAGTGGGAAACGATGTGGGAAGGCCCAGACAGCCAGGATGTTGGCTTAGAAGCAGCCATCATTTAAAGAAAGCGTAATAGCTCACTGGTCGAGTCGGCCTGCGCGGAAGATGTAACGGGGCTAAACCATGCACCGAAGCTGCGGCAGCGACGCTTATGCGTTGTTGGGTAGGGGAGCGTTCTGTAAGCCTGTGAAGGTGTGCTGTGAGGCATGCTGGAGGTATCAGAAGTGCGAATGCTGACATAAGTAACGATAAAGCGGGTGAAAAGCCCGCTCGCCGGAAGACCAAGGGTTCCTGTCCAACGTTAATCGGGGCAGGGTGAGTCGACCCCTAAGGCGAGGCCGAAAGGCGTAGTCGATGGGAAACAGGTTAATATTCCTGTACTTGGTGTTACTGCGAAGGGGGGACGGAGAAGGCTATGTTGGCCGGGCGACGGTTGTCCCGGTTTAAGCGTGTAGGCTGGTTTTCCAGGCAAATCCGGAAAATCAAGGCTGAGGCGTGATGACGAGGCACTACGGTGCTGAAGCGACAAATGCCCTGCTTCCAGGAAAAGCCTCTAAGCATCAGGTAACATCAAATCGTACCCCAAACCGACACAGGTGGTCAGGTAGAGAATACCAAGGCGCTTGAGAGAACTCGGGTGAAGGAACTAGGCAAAATGGTGCCGTAACTTCGGGAGAAGGCACGCTGATATGTAGGTGAAGCGACTTGCTCGTGGAGCTGAAATCAGTCGAAGATACCAGCTGGCTGCAACTGTTTATTAAAAACACAGCACTGTGCAAACACGAAAGTGGACGTATACGGTGTGACGCCTGCCCGGTGCCGGAAGGTTAATTGATGGGGTCAGCCGCAAGGCGAAGCTCTTGATCGAAGCCCCGGTAAACGGCGGCCGTAACTATAACGGTCCTAAGGTAGCGAAATTCCTTGTCGGGTAAGTTCCGACCTGCACGAATGGCGTAATGATGGCCAGGCTGTCTCCACCCGAGACTCAGTGAAATTGAACTCGCTGTGAAGATGCAGTGTACCCGCGGCAAGACGGAAAGACCCCGTGAACCTTTACTATAGCTTGACACTGAACATTGAGCCTTGATGTGTAGGATAGGTGGGAGGCTTTGAAGCGTGGACGCCAGTCTGCGTGGAGCCGACCTTGAAATACCACCCTTTAATGTTTGATGTTCTAACGTGGACCCGTAATCCGGGTTGCGGACAGTGTCTGGTGGGTAGTTTGACTGGGGCGGTCTCCTCCTAAAGAGTAACGGAGGAGCACGAAGGTTGGCTAATCCTGGTCGGACATCAGGAGGTTAGTGCAATGGCATAAGCCAGCTTGACTGCGAGCGTGACGGCGCGAGCAGGTGCGAAAGCAGGTCATAGTGATCCGGTGGTTCTGAATGGAAGGGCCATCGCTCAACGGATAAAAGGTACTCCGGGGATAACAGGCTGATACCGCCCAAGAGTTCATATCGACGGCGGTGTTTGGCACCTCGATGTCGGCTCATCACATCCTGGGGCTGAAGTAGGTCCCAAGGGTATGGCTGTTCGCCATTTAAAGTGGTACGCGAGCTGGGTTTAGAACGTCGTGAGACAGTTCGGTCCCTATCTGCCGTGGGCGCTGGAGAACTGAGGGGGGCTGCTCCTAGTACGAGAGGACCGGAGTGGACGCATCACTGGTGTTCGGGTTGTCATGCCAATGGCACTGCCCGGTAGCTAAATGCGGAAGAGATAAGTGCTGAAAGCATCTAAGCACGAAACTTGCCCCGAGATGAGTTCTCCCTGACTCCTTGAGAGTCCTGAAGGAACGTTGAAGACGACGACGTTGATAGGCCGGGTGTGTAAGCGCAGCGATGCGTTGAGCTAACCGGTACTAATGAACCGTGAGGCTTAACCTTACAACGCCGAAGGTGTTTTGGCGGATTGAGAGAAGATTTTCAGCCTGATACAGATTAAATCGACAGGTCAGAAGACGACGTGTTGATAAAACAGAATTTGCCTGGCGGCCGTAGCGCGGTGGTCCCACCTGACCCCATGCCGAACTCAGAAGTGAAACGCCGTAG
>NZ_PTRI01000046.1:0-3240 GCF_002965965.1 Escherichia sp. MOD1-EC5495 | reverse complement strand
CGGTTTTTCGAAGGTTCTCAGAGCTACCAACTCTTTGAACCGAGGTAACTGGCTTGGAGGAGCGCAGTCACCAAAACTTGTCCTTTCAGTTTAGCCTGAACCGGTGCATAACTTCAAGACTAACTCCTCTAAATCAGTTACCAGTGGCTGCTGCCAGTGGCGCTTTGTCGTGTCTTTCCGGGTTGGACTCAAGATGATAGTTACCGGATAAGGCGCAGCGGTCGGGCTGAACGGGGGGTTCGTGCACACAGCCCAGCTTGGAGCGAACGACCTACACTGAACCGAGATACCTACAGCGTGAGCTATGAGAAAGCGCCACGCTTCCCGAAGGGAGAAAGGCGGACAGGTATCCGGTAAGCGGCAGGGTCGGAACAGGAGAGCGCACGAGGGAGCCACCAGGGGGAAACGTCTGGTATCTTTAAGTCCTGTCGGGTTTCGCCACCTCTGACTTGAGCGTCGATTTCTGTGATGCTCGTCAGGGGGGCGGAGCCTATGGAAAAACGCCTGCGGCGCGGCCTTCTTCCTGTTCTTGGTCTTTTGCTCACATGTTCTTTCCGGCCTTATCCCCTGATTCTGTGGATAACCGTGCTGCCGTTTTTGTGTAAGTCAGTACCGCTCGCCGCAGCCGAACGACCGAGCGTAGCGAGTCAGTGAGCGAGGAAGCGGAAAAGCGCCTGGACGCGCATTTTCTCCTTACGCATCTGTGCGGAATTTCACACCCGCCATGGGGCACTTTTCATACAATCTGCACTGATGCCGCATAGTTAAGCCAGTATACACTCCGCTATCGCTACGTGACTGGGTCAGGGCTTCGCCCCGACACCCGCTGACGCGCCCTGGCGGGCTTGTCTGCTGCCGAAAACGCTCGCGGACAAGCCGTGAGCGCCTCCGTCAGCTTCGTTATGTTCCTGTTTCACTTTCGGTCTCAAAGCGAACCTGGATGCTGTTCTGGAGTTCTTCCGCGAGTTCGTGCAGTCGTTCGCACATGGCCGCCTGTTCGTCGGCATCCAGAGCATCCAGTTTTTCAAGCAGTGTCAGGCTCTGGCTTTTGATAAATCGCGCCATATTCAGCGCAGTTTGTTGCTGTTTGTTCACCTTCCGTTGTTCTCCGTCAGTACCGGGTGTCGGGTGGACCCTGACCAGGTGGTAATTGTAAGACGTTGCGGGCGACGGTATTACAATTGCACATCCTGTCCTGTTTTTTTAGGACGTATCATGGCACAGCATATCAACTGATAAATAATCCCTGTGCAGTGCAGCCGCTGTTGCATAAAATTTCGCTCTGCGTCGAGTGTTTCTTAATCAATAATTCCGCTGATACTCCGGAAAAACGCGAGTCTGTTCTCATGCCTGAAATGCCCACACCCCACGCAAAAACAATTTTTTGCTGATTTTTCTTTATAAATAGAGAGTTATGACAAATTAGTTCTTCTTGCTCTCTTTGTGATATTTAAAAAAGCGGTGTCGGCGCGGTGTTGTAGCTGCGCCAACACCGCTTTTTAGGGGTGGTACTGACTATTTTCATAAAAAACATCATTTTATATTAGGGGTGCTGCTAGCGGCGCGGTGTGTTTTTTTACAGGACGCCCCTGGGGGCGCTGCTAGGGGTGTCTGTTCAGATATGTAGCAATGAGTCAGGGATTCACGAACTGAAAATGTCCGAAAATGTGTCTCATGGGCACCGTATGCGCCCAAACCGATCGCCATTCACTTTCATGCATAGCTATGCAGTGAGCTGAAAGCGATCCTGACGCATTTTTCCGGTTTTCGCTTGGTAAAACATCTCTTTTTGCGGTGTTCGCGGCAGAATCGCGTTCAGCGCGTTTTAGCGGTGCGCGTAATGCGACGTTATGTTCAATCTCCCACCTCAGGTATAGAAACAGGAGAGAGACACTCAGTGAGGCGACAATTATTACAGGTTAGACGTGTCAGAAATCACGGTCTTATTAGGAATGTAGCGAACTAGTGTTTGAGCCATAATTCCGGAGATGATCATCTTATTTAGCTCAATTGTTGTAGTATCAGTTTTCCATGTTGCTTTTTCATCACTTACAAACTGTGGTTTGCCATACTTTTGTGTAAGTAATTGATTTAATGTGTTAAATTGGTTGTTTGCTATTCCCTCATTTTTCTTTTCTTTGCTGGCAACGTTGGTTTGGACTAATTTATCTGATGCGTCAAAAATAAACGTAACTGTATATATTCCACTACCTATATTCACGTCTTCAATGCTCACTTTTCCCCATTGGTCTTTATACTTTTGAGGGGGGATTAAATGAGCTTTTCCTTTCTGGGCTGCAACGACCTGATTTGGGGTCATACCCCATTCGGTATTGCCATAACCAGAGTCCTTTGCCATGCCAATCAGTGGCAATGATAGCAAAGCGAGTGCAAGAATCTGCTTCTTCATGACGCCTCCTTATTTAAAACGTTCGACTTTGGCCAAGAACTCTTTAATGGAAACGATCGCTGTCGCTTTACCTCCGGGGATACTTTGTGCTGAGAAGTCGATGTCTTGATTTCCTTGGCTTGTGTGTATGCGAATGCGGCAGTTTTTAGCTGATACCATGCTCTCCAGCAATTTATACGGGATAACGATAGTATTCTTGCTAGAGGTATAGATCGTCTTGGATACGGAGTTATATGAGCTGCTGCTTAGATTAGTTTGTTGCTGTGCTTTATAGCTGGATATTTTACCATCAACATTTATATCAATCCCCGTCAAACCTAAGTATGCGGCATTTCCGCTAGATACATTCGAGTTGTAGGAAAGGATTAGTCCAGCCTCTTCTGGATAGGCACTAGACCATATCGCGCCCAACTGAAGTGGTGTTCCCCAAGTGCTGTTAGGATCGTATAGCGAATTTGGAGATACCTCTATGACAGTCGAGTTATCAAAGGTTGATGTTTGCTGAGAAACAACACCCATTCCCGCCAATTTATCCATTGCTGTACAGCCAGAGATCGCTACTACGATCGCAGAAGCAAAAAAAATCTTCCTTATCATATCGTTATCCTATTTTTTTCTTTTTAACAGAGACTGAAAAAACATCGTATTCCCGAAACCATTTTGCACACGATATTCTTTTTTAAAAGGATTTTGAAAGGATGCGGGCAGATCTTCTTGAGATCCTTAAGCGAGAGTCGTAATCTCTTAACCACGAAACGAAAAAACCGCCTTGGAGGGCGGTTTTTCGAAGGTTCTCAGAGCTACCAACTCTTTGAACCGAGGTAACTGGC
>NZ_PTRI01000045.1:0-3795 GCF_002965965.1 Escherichia sp. MOD1-EC5495 | reverse complement strand
CGGCGAAAAATGCCGATATCAGCGGTAACGTGAATGCGAACTCCGGGACGCTCAACAACGTCACGGTAAATGAAAACTGTACGATTAAGGGCATGCTGGAGGCGAACCAGGTCAGAGGTGACTTCGTTAAAACTGTATCCAAACCATTTCCGAAAAAGGCTGGTACGTGGGGTAACACGGAAACACCAAACGGGACGGTTACAGTCACCATTTACGATGATCATAACTTTGACCGCCAGATTATTATTCCGCCCATTATTTTTAACGGTGTGGCGTATGACGATCCGGGGAGCGGTAATAACCCGGGAGGTACGCGATACACGGGTTATGGTTTTGAAGTTCGCAAAAATGGCGTATTAATCGCATCCAGAGAAACTAAAGGAGCCATTCCCGGTAGTTACAGTGCGGTTATTGATATGCCGAGTGGTGGTGGTAGCGTCACTCTGGAGTTTAAGATTTTCCAGAAAGGCAATCAGGGCGCAGGTAACATCACAGACTGTACGGTGATTGTGACCAAAAAAGCTGCTTCCGGTATCAGTATCCGTTGAAATATTTATAACCCCAATACGGGCGCCAGAAATGGCGCCTTTTTTATTGCAGAAAAGCGAGAGGTAATTATGCGTAAATTATGTGCTGTTATTCTGTCTGCAGTAGTCTGGCTGGCCGCCGCTGGTACGCCAGCGAGTGCAGCAGAGCATCAGTCCACACTAAGCGGCGGCTATCTTCAGTCCCATACTGATATGCCCGGCAACGATGACCTGAAGGGCATTAACGTGAAATACCGTTA
The DNA here is from genome assembly GCF_002965965.1 of Escherichia sp. MOD1-EC5495. Classification (NCBI taxonomy): domain Bacteria; kingdom Pseudomonadati; phylum Pseudomonadota; class Gammaproteobacteria; order Enterobacterales; family Enterobacteriaceae; genus Escherichia; species Escherichia sp. MOD1-EC5495. The sequence continues at coordinate 3,008 of NZ_PTRI01000045.1, read as the reverse complement.
TGAATTTACGGACACGCTGGGGCTGGTGACGTCATTCAGCTATGCAGGAGACAAGAATCGCCAGATTACCCGTTACAGCGATACCCGCTGGCATGAAGATTCAGTGCGTAACCGCTGGTTCAGCGTGATGGCGGGGCCGTCTGTACGCGTGAATGAATGGTTCAGTGCTTATGCGATGGCGGGTGTGGCTTACAGCCGTGTTTCGACGTTCTCCGGGGATTATCTCCGCGTAACTGACAACAAGGGGAAAACGCACGATGTGCTGACCGGAAGTGATAACGGTCGCCACAGCGACACGTCTCTGGCGTGGGGAGCTGGCGTGCAGTTTAACCCGACCGAATCCGTGGCCATTGATATTGCTTATGAAGGTTCCGGCAGTGGCGACTGGCGTACTGACGGTTTCATCGTGGGTGTCGGTTATAAATTCTGATTAGCCAGGTAACACAGTGTTATGACAGCCCGCCGGTTCAGGCGGGCTTTTTTGTGGAGTGGATATGGCAGCAGTAAAAATCTCAGGTGTGCTGAAAGATGGTGCGGGAAAACCAATACAGAACTGCACTATTCAACTGAAGGCAAAGCGTAACAGCACCACGGTACTGGTGAACACGGTGGCCTCTGAAAATCCGGATGAAGCCGGGCGTTACAGCATGGATGTTGAGTATGGCCAGTACAGCGTCACCCTGCTGGTTGAAGGTTTTCCGCCTTCACATGTCGGGATCATTACCGTCTATGAAGGTTCCAGACCCGGTACGCTGAATGATTTTCTCGGTGCCATGACGGAAGATGACGTCATGCCGGAGGCATTGCGTCGTTTTGAGGCAATGGTGGAAGAAGCGGCACGCAACGCCGAAGCCGCCTCTCAGAGCGCAGCGGCGGCAAAGAAATCCGAAACGGCTGCGGCATCATCGAAGAACGCGGCGAAAACCTCAGAAACGAATGCAGCTAACAGCGCACAGGCGGCAGCGACCTCACAGACTGCATCGGCAAACTCCGCGACAGCAGCCAAAAAATCAGAAACCAACGCGAAAAACAGTGAGACAGCCGCAAAGACGAGCGAAACCAACGCAAAGTCCAGCCAGACGGCAGCGAAAACCAGCGAAACGAATGCCAAAGCCAGTGAAACTGCGGCGAAAAATAGCCAGAATGCAGCAGCCGAAAGCGAGAGTGCGGCAGCTGGTTCTGCGACTTCAGCAGCTGGATCAGCAACTGCTGCGGCTAACAGCCAGACGGCAGCGAAGACCAGCGAAACGAATGCCAAAGCCAGCGAAACTGCGGCGAAAAGCAGTCAGGATGCAGCAGCTGAAAGCGAGAGTGCCGCAGCTGGTTCTGCAAGTGCGGCGGCTGCTTCTGCCACTGCATCAGCAAACAGTCAAAAAGCTGCAAAAACCAGTGAAACCAATGCAAAGACAAGCGAGACTGCAGCGGCGAACTCGGCGCAAGCATCGGCAGCAAGCCAGACAGCAGCTAAAGCAAGTGAGGATGCAGCCAGAGAGTATGCAAGCCAGGCTGCGGAGCCGTATAAACAAGTATTGCAGCCGCTTCCTGATGTGTGGATACCATTTAACGATTCGCTGGATATGATTACGGGCTTTTCGCCATCATATAAAAAGATTGTTATTGGTGATGATGAAATAACGATGCCTGGCGACAAGGTTGTTAAGTTTAAACGCGCATCGAAAGCAACCTATATTAATAAATCTGGTGTGCTGACAGAGGCTGCCATTGACGAGCCACGGTTTGAACGTGATGGCCTGCTTATTGAGGGGCAAAGAACGAACTACATGCTCAATTCGGAAAGCCCTGCCAGTTGGGGGCGATCGTCAAATATGGATGTTCCCGAAACCGGGACGGATAGTTTTGGTTTTACCTATGGAAAGTTTGTCTGTAACGATTCTCTGATTGGGCAAACCTCAGCCATTAATATTGCATCAATTGCTGCAACAAAGTCAGTTGATGTCTCAGGCGATAATAAATACGTGACAACCTCATGTCGTTTTAAAACAGAACTGCAGGTAAGGTTGCGTATCCGGTTTGATAAATATGACGGTAGCGCAACAACTTTTCTTGGTGATGCGTATATTGATACACAAACGCTTAAAATTAATATGACAGGTGGTGCTTCCGGTAGAATTACGGCACGAGTCAGGAAGGAGGAAACTACAGGATGGATTTTTGCTGAGGCAACAATTCAGGCAATTGATGGTGAGTTAAAAATAGGCTCTCAGATACAGTATTCACCTAAGCAGGGAGGGGCAACCGTATCAGGTGACTATATTTATCTGGCTACCCCACAAGTAGAGAATGGGGCTTGTGTATCATCTTTTATTATATCAGGAACGACGGCGGCGACTCGTGCGAGTGATATGGTTACGATCCCGACCGAAAACAACATTTATAACAGACCGCTTACTTGTTTGGTCGAGGTTAACAGGAATTGGGGCGATATTCCTCCTAATGTAGCACCGCGTATTTTTGATTTTTCTGGTGTGCCGCCTATTGAGTCAATCACATACGCTTTTAACACAACCGAGAAATATTACGGTCAGCTTTATATGCAAACTTATAAAGCGTCGACAAGTAGTTACGTTTCTAGTTTGTTTACTGGTCGAACGGATGTTCGAAAATTCATTGGTGGTTTTAATATTTATTCTGATGGTACTAAACGAGTAGTTTCTAACGGTGAGGCTACTAAAACCATGAAAACGGAATGGACGGGCGTAAAAACGCGGACCTTTATTCGAATAGGAGGTCAAGCCACATCAGGGACACGTCATCTATTCGGCCATTTGAGAAATCTTCGTCTCTGGCATAAAGAATTAACTGATGCGCAAATGGGGGAGAGTATTAAATGAAAGATTTAACACTTAAATTTGCCGACAGGGCCGATTTTTCGGCCTTTATGGATAGCACTGGCTATTATGATGATGAGTCGATGCAGGATGATATTCTTATTGACGTGATAGGTAACGTGTACAAAGAAACCGGAGAACTGACTGAAGATGGCGAAC
>NZ_PTRI01000044.1:0-3796 GCF_002965965.1 Escherichia sp. MOD1-EC5495 | reverse complement strand
CGGCGAAAAATGCCGATATCAGCGGTAACGTGAATGCGAACTCCGGGACGCTCAATAATGTCACGATTAACGAGAACTGTCGGGTTCTGGGAAAACTGTCCGCGAACCAGATTGAAGGCGATCTCGTTAAAACAGTGGGCAAAGCTTTCCCCCGGGACTCCCGTGCACCGGAGCGGTGGCCATCAGGGACTATTACCGTCAGGGTTTATGACGATCAGTCGTTTGACCGGCAAATTGTTATTCCAGCGGTGGCTTTCTGCGGTGCCAGACATGAGCGGGAGAATAGCGATACTTATTCGTCATGCCGCCTGATAGTGAAGAAAAACGGGGCTGAAATTTATAACCGAACGGCTCTGGATAATACTCTGATTTACACGGGTGTTATTGATATGCCTGCAGGCAGTGGTGTAATGACACTGGAGTTTTCTGTATCAGCATGGTGGGTAAATGGTTGGTATCCCACAGCAAGTATCAGCGATTTGCTGGTTGTTGTGATGAAGAAAGCCACTGCAGGCATCAGTATCAGCTGAATTTTATAACCCCAATACGGGCGTCAGAAATGACGCCTTTTTTATTGCAGAAAAGCGAGAGGTAATTATGCGTAAATTATGTGCTGTTATTCTGTCTGCAGTAGTCTGGCTGGCCGCCGCTGGTACGCCAGCGAGTGCAGCAGAGCATCAGTCCACACTAAGCGGCGGCTATCTTCAGTCCCATACTGATATGCCCGGCAACGATGACCTGAAGGGCATTAACGTGAAATACCGTTATGAATTTACGGACACGCTGGGGCTGGTGACGTCATTCAGTTATGCAGGATACAAGAATCGTCAGCTGACCCGTTACAGCGATACCCGCTGGCATAAAGATTCCGTGCGTAACCGCTGGTCCAGCGTGATGGCGGGGCCGTCTGTGCGCGTGAATGAATGGTTCAGCGCGTATGCGATGGCGGGTATGGCTTACAGCCGTGTTTCGACTTTTTCCGGGGATTACCTCCGCGTAACTGACAACAAGGGGAAAACGCACGATGTGCTGACCGGAAGTGATGACGGTCGCCACAGCAACACGTCTCTGGCGTGGGGGGTTGGCGTGCAGTTTAACCCGACCGAATCCGTGGCCATTGATATTGCTTATGAAGGCTCCGGCAGTGGTGACTGGCGCACTGACGGTTTCATCGTGGGTGTCGGTTATAAATTCTGATTAGCCAGGTAACACAGTGTTATGACAGCCCGCCGGTTCAGGCGGGCTTTTTTGTGGAGTGGATATGGCAGCAGTAAAAATCTCAGGTGTGCTGAAAGATGGTGCGGGAAAACCAATACAGAACTGCACTATTCAACTGAAGGCAAAGCGTAACAGCACCACGGTACTGGTGAACACGGTGGCCTCTGAAAATCCGGATGAAGCCGGGCGTTACAGCATGGATGTTGAGTATGGCCAGTACAGCGTTATCCTGCTTGTTGAAGGTTTTCCACCTTCACATGCCGGAACCATTACCGTCTATGAAGGTTCCAGACCAGGTACGCTGAATGATTTTCTCGGTGCCATGACGGAAGATGATGTCATGCCGGAGGCATTGCGTCGTTTTGAGGAAATGGTGGAAGAAGCGGCACGCAACGCTGAAGCCGCCTCTCAGAGCGCAGCGGCGGCAAAGAAATCCGAAACTGCAGCGGCATCATCGAAGAACGCGGCGAAAACCTCAGAAACGAATGCAGCTAACAGCGCACAGGCGGCAGCGACCTCACAGACTGCATCGGCAAACTCCGCGACAGCAGCCAAAAAATCAGAAACCAACGCGAAAAACAGTGAGACAGCCGCAAAGACGAGCGAAACCAACGCAAAGTCCAGCCAGACGGCAGCGAAAACCAGCGAAACGAATGCTAAAGCCAGTGAAACTGCGGCAAAAAACAGCCAGGTTGCAGCAGCCCAAAGCGAGAGCGCGGCAGCCGGTTCTGCGACTTCAGCAGCTGGATCAGCAACTGCTGCGGCTAACAGCCAGAAAGCTGCGAAGACGAGTGAAACTAACGCAAAGTCCAGCCAGACGGCAGCGAAGACCAGCGAAACGAATGCCAAAGCCAGTGAAACTGCGGCGAAAAGCAGTCAGGATGCAGCGGCCCAAAGCGAGAGTGCCGCAGCCAGTTCTGCAAGCGCGGCGGCTGCTTCTGCCACTGCATCAGCTAACAGTCAAAAAGCAGCAAAAACCAGTGAAACCAACGCAAAGGTGAGCGAAACAGCGGCTGCGAACTCAGCGAAAGCATCGGCAGCAAGCCAGACGGCAGCTAAAGCAAGCGAAGATGCAGCCAGAGAGTACGCAAGCCAGGCTGCGGAGCCGTATAAATATGTCTTACAGCCGCTGCCTGATGTGTGGATACCATTTAACGATTCGCTGGATATGATTACGGGCTTTTCGCCATCATATAAAAAAATTGTTATTGGTGACGATGAAATAACGATGCCTGGCGACAAGATTGTTAAGTTTAAACGTGCATCGAAAGCAACCTATATTAACAAATCTGGTGTGCTGACAGAGGCTGCCATTGACGAGCCACGATTTGAACGTGATGGCCTGCTTATTGAGGGGCAAAGAACAAACTACATGCTCAATTCGGAAAGCCCTGCCAGTTGGGGGCGATCGTCAAATATGGATGTGCCCGAAACAGGGACGGATAATTTTGGTTTTACCTATGGAAAGTTTGTCTGCAACGATTCTCTGATTGGGCAAACCTCAGCCATTAATATGGCATCAATTGCTGCAACAAAGTCAGTTGATGTCTCAGGCGATAATAAACACGTGACAACCTCATGTCGTTTTAAAACAGAACTGCAGGTAAGGTTGCGTATCCGGTTTGATAAATATGACGGTAGCGCAACAACTTTTCTTGGTGATGCGTATATTGATACACAAACGCTTGAAATTAATATGACAGGCGGTGCTGCCTCAAGGATTACAGCGAGAGTCAGAAAGGACGAAGCTACCGGATGGATTTTTGCAGAGGCAACAATTCAGGCAATTGATGGGGAGTTAAAAATAGGCTCTCAGATACAGTATTCTCCTAAGCAGAGCGGGGCAACCGTATCTGGTGACTATATTTATCTGGCCACCCCACAAGTAGAAGATGGGCCTTGTGTATCATCTTTTATTATATCAGGAGCGACGGCGGCGACCCGCGCAAGCGATATAGTTACAGTTCCAATTAAGAATAATCTTTATAATCTTCCTTTTACGGTTCTTTGTGAGGTACATAAGAACTGGTATAAAACGCCAAATGCAGCGCCACGTGTTTTTGATACCGGCGGTCATCAAACCGGAGCGGCTATTATTCTTGGCTTCGGTCGTTCAACAGATTACGACGGATTTCCTTATTGCGATATTGGAGGAGCTAACAGACGGGTAAACGAAAACGCATCGCTTGAAAAAATGGTTATGGGGATGCGTGTAAAGTCAGAGCAGTCTACGTGCTCAGTAAGTAACGGGCATATATCCAGCGAAACAAAAACCACATGGTCCTGTATTCAGAACACCGCAATTATCCGTATTGGAGGCCAGACTACAGCCGGGTTACGTCATTTATTTGGTCATGTCAGGAATTTCAGAATATGGCACAAGGCATTGACTGATGCTCAGGTGGGGGAGTCAATCTAATGAAAGATTTAACACTCAAATTTGAAGACAGGGCCGACTTTTCGGCCTTTATGGAGAGTATTGGCTATTATGATGACGAGTCGATGCAGGATGATATTCTTATCGACGTGATAGGTAACGTGTACAAAGAAACCGGAGAACTGACTGAAGATGGCGAAC
>NZ_PTRI01000043.1:0-3921 GCF_002965965.1 Escherichia sp. MOD1-EC5495 | reverse complement strand
AGCGGGAATCGAACCCGCATCATCAGCTTGGAAGGCTGAGGTAATAGCCATTATACGATGCCCGCATCCTGGAACTCGGCTACCTGATTTTCATTCTGCACTGAATATCGAGAGAAGCTCTCTTTATTCGAGCCGGTAAGCGAACTTATCGTCTCGGGCTACGCCATCGCGTGGCCGAAATTGGTGGTGGGGGAAGGATTCGAACCTTCGAAGTCTGTGACGGCAGATTTACAGTCTGCTCCCTTTGGCCGCTCGGGAACCCCACCGGACTTGATGGTGCCGACTACCGGAATCGAACTGGTGACCTACTGATTACAAGTCAGTTGCTCTACCTACTGAGCTAAGTCGGCATCAAGTAGCGCGCATTCTATGGAGACATGCGAACTCATGCAACTAAAAAATTGCATAATTTGTTTTGTTGGCCATATTTTAAACAATGCGATGAAGAAACAGCCGAACAAAGAGCAGATTAGCACATTTTTTCGGCATCGTTCTGCTTAACAATGTTCGCCAGTTAAAACACCATTCTTTTTATCAGATGGAATATCTGTCACATTGCTTTTCACCGATAGCTTCCCGTAAGCGATTTTTTCTTATTATTCCTCCCCATCTGGTGTTACCCTCCTGCCCATTAACCCATTCAACAGAACTGTGACGCGCCATGGCAAATATCGCTTTGCCGATAAAGCTATGACCGTCAGAAACATGCTTATGAGTATAAAAGAGCAAACGTTAATGACGCCTTACCTACAGTTTGACCGCAACCAGTGGGCAGCTCTGCGTGATTCCGTACCGATGACGTTATCGGAAGATGAGATCGCCCGTCTCAAAGGTATAAATGAAGATCTCTCGTTAGAAGAAGTTGCCGAGATCTATTTGCCTTTGTCGCGTTTGCTGAACTTCTATATAAGCTCGAATCTGCGCCGTCAGGCGGTTCTGGAACAGTTTCTTGGCACTAACGGACAACGCATTCCTTACATTATCAGTATCGCAGGCAGTGTAGCTGTGGGGAAAAGTACAACCGCCCGTGTATTACAGGCGCTTTTAAGCCGTTGGCCGGAACATCGCCGTGTTGAACTGATCACCACCGATGGTTTTCTTCATCCCAACAAAGTGCTTAAAGAACGCGGGCTGATGAAAAAGAAAGGCTTCCCGGAATCGTATGATATGCATCGTCTGGTGAAGTTTGTTTCCGATCTCAAATCGGGTGTACCAAACGTTACGGCACCGGTTTACTCGCATCTTATTTATGATGTAATCCCAAATGGTGATAAAACCGTTGTTCAGCCTGATATCCTAATTCTTGAAGGACTAAATGTCTTACAAAGTGGGATGGATTATCCGCACGACCCGCATCATGTATTTGTTTCTGATTTTGTCGATTTTTCGATATATGTTGATGCGCCTGAAGACTTACTTCAAACATGGTATATCAACCGCTTCCTGAAATTCCGTGAAGGGGCTTTTACAGACCCGGATTCCTATTTCCATAACTATGCGAAATTAACTAAGGAAGAAGCGATCAAAACCGCCATGACACTGTGGAAAGAGATCAACTGGCTGAATTTAAAGCAAAATATTCTACCTACTCGCGAGCGCGCCAGTTTAATCCTGACGAAAAGTGCTAATCATGCGGTAGAAGAGGTCAGACTACGCAAATAATTTGCAGGGGAGCTAATGCTCCCCTTTCTTATTTTTCTGCACTACGCAGGGATATTTCACCACCCATCCAGGGTTTTATTATTCCATCCTGCTCAAGCAATAAAGCGCCCTGTTTGTCTATTCCGCGTGAAATACCAAATATTTCTTTATCACCAATGATAAGTTTCACTGGGCGATTAATAAAATTATCCAGCTTTTCCCAGCGCGAAAGATAAGGTGCCAATCCTTCTTGCTCGAAGAGTTCCAGCGCCGCGCGTAATTCACGTATTAGCATGGCCGCCAACGTATTACGATCGAGATTGATCCCTGCTTCCTGCAATGTGATCCATCCCTGGTTAACGACACTCTCTTCAACACGACGCATTGCCATGTTGATTCCGGCGCCAATGACAATTTGTGCTGCATCGCCGGTTTTGCCAGTCAGCTCCACAAGAATGCCTGCCAGCTTGCGATCCTGCAGATAGAGGTCATTAGGCCATTTAACGCGAACTTTATCTGCACCCAGCTTGCGTAATACTTCCGCCATCACGATACCGATAACCAGACTTAAACCAATCGCCGCAGCCGGGCCCTGTTCCAGACGCCAGAACATCGACAAATATAAGTTTGCGCCAAAAGGCGAAAACCATTTCCGACCACGGCGACCACGGCCTGCCTGCTGATATTCTGCAACGCAGGCATCGCCCGATTTAAGCTCTTCGATACGATCAAGGAGATACTGATTCGTGGAGTCAATAACTGGCAGCACGGCTACACTGCCGCCATCCAGCTGACTCAATATCTTTTCGGCATTAAGTAACTGAATGGGCTCAGGCAGGCTGTATCCTTTACCCGGAACGGTAAAGACATCAACGCCCCAGTCACGCAGCGTCTGAATGTGTTTATTAATGGCCGCCCGGCTCATTCCTAACGTTTCACCTAGCTGCTCGCCAGAGTGAAATTCGCCATTCGCTAACAACGCGATTAATTTCAGTGGAACGGTATTATCCTTCATGAAATCGTCTCCACTGCGCTAACTTCACCTGATGCACCAATAAAGCGAACTTCGGGCTCAAGCCAGACATTAAATTTTTCACCAACTTTCTGTCTTACATGATGTGCCAGTTGCACGACATCTTCGCTTTTTGCATTGCCTTCATTGATGAGAACTAACGCCTGTTGACGGTGTACCGCAGCCCCACCAATTTGCGTCCCTTTTAGCTGACACTGATCGATGAGCCAGCCAGCAGCCAGTTTTACTGAACCATCCGCCTGAGGGTAATTCGGTGCCGTTGGAAATTGTGCCAACAACGCGTTAGCCGTTTCGGCAGATACAACAGGATTTTTGAAGAAACTACCGGCATTGCCGTTCACTTTTGGATCGGGAAGCTTTGTCGTTCTCATATGGCATACTGCATCAAATACTTGCAGTGGCGTTACTGTTGAAGGCTCCAGACGAGTTAAGTCACCGTAAGTCAGTACAGGTTGCCACTCTTTTGGCAGACGCAGACCTACGGCTACAATGGCGAAGCGATCCTGGTATTCATGTTTAAAAATACTGTCGCGATAGCCAAAACGGCACTCTTTGGCAGTTAAGCGCACTTGCTTGCCTGTCGCCAGTTCAACACAGTCAACATAAGCGCAAACTCGCTGTAATTCTACGCCATAAGCACCAATATTCTGGATAGGTGATGAGCCGACACAACCAGGAATTAATGCCAGATTTTCCAGACCGGGCATTCCTTGCTGCAAAGTGTATTTCACCAGATGATGCCAGTTTTCTCCTGCACCCACATGTAAATACCATGCATCAGGTTTATCATTAATTTCGATTCCTTTGATTCGGTTGATGATCACTGTTCCGCAGTAATCTTCCAGGAAAAGTACGTTGCTTCCTTCCCCCAGAATAAGAACAGGCTGTCCTTCTGCGGTCGCATGTTGCCAGGCATTGAGTAGTTGTTGTTCGTCTTCCGCACATACAATGTACTGAGCATTATGATCAATGCCAAAGGTGTTCCAGGGTTTTAAGGAGTGGTTCATAGCTGCTTTCCTGATGCAAAAACGTGGCTAGTTTACCGTATATGCGGGGGGATGGCTTGTAGATATGACGACAGGAGAAGTTTTTACCAGCGCAAAAAGGCCATCCTTCCGGATGGCCTTTCGCTTTATCTGATGCCTGGCAGTTCCCTACTCTCGCATGGGGAGACCCCACACTACCATCGGCGCTACGGCGTTTCACTTCTGAGTTCGGCATGGGGTCAGGTGGGACCACCGCGCTAC
>NZ_PTRI01000042.1:0-7831 GCF_002965965.1 Escherichia sp. MOD1-EC5495 | reverse complement strand
GCCACCGCATTAGCGCGATCGCCATTCTGGGAATACGCCTGCCCCAGCGCCCCAAATATGGCACCAGAGTCAGGATTATCAATATTAAGTATTTTCAACTGACGAATCGCTTCGTTGCGACGGGAGGCAATTTGCGTCATTGCCCCCCAGTATTCCAGCGCCATTTCGATATCTGGCGGTGCCCCGTTAAATAGCTTGTCGTAACTGTCGATAGCCTCTTTATGTCGCCCGGAGATAGCTTGTAAGCGTGCCATTTGCAGTGCCTGACGCCCCTCAGGCGAAGAAAGTCGCATGGCCGTGCGCGATGCTTTATATATTTTTGAATCAGGGGCGAGCAGGGAAAGTCTGGCAAGTTGTTTTTGCGCGCCTTCAATATCTCCCTTACGCATCAGATAGCGAAAACGCGCCGCAACGACATCTGGATTATCAGGTTCCGCCAATTCAAGGCGATAAAGCGACTGTTCGACCAGATCTTCACGGTGAATGTCTTCGCCCAACCGAATCTGCGCCATTAACAGCTTATGTGCAGTTGGTGTGGCTTTCGCCATCGACATTACCGCCAAACCAAGGGATATTGTGAGTAAATTTAAGGTGAATTTGTACATGCCTGCCTCAATCAGGTGTTAACTCACTTTTTATTAAAAACTGAACGGGCGCAGCTCCCTGCCTGTATAAAGTCAGGACAGAATGGAGCCGCAAAATAGAAATGACGATGAATTACTGTTGATGAGGGTTCAAACGACGGCGACTAATGATACGTAGCAGACGCCATACTACCCACGCCAATAGCACCACACTGAGAGTTGCCAGCACTGCCAGTAGAATGGGGTGTCTGGCTAACACATATTGCACTCGTTCAATCCAGGGGAGATGCCCAACGTAATAAGTATCTCCAACTCGTAAACTATTGACGCCAGATTCACGAATAACCGCGACTGAACCAAAGATATTGCCGCGTTTTGTACTATTAACTAATGCATTGTTGAGTAGCACATCGCCGCGTGATCCCTCTGACATTAAAGCAATTACGCTACGTTGGGCATAATATGGAGACTGAAAACCAACTATCGCCGCTATTGGCAATGGGGAATTTATGGTTGTTTGTATTTCAGGTTTTTGATCGTCGTTATCTGTCATAATTTTGGCGTAATCAGAGTGCCGTATTGGGCTTTTTACCCAACTTGTTGTTGCCTCAATGAGCAGATTAATTTTCTGATTGTCTGCAAATTCTTGCGGAAGTCTTCCTATTAACAGGATATCTGAATCCTTGCCCTGAACAGAACCTATATCATTAGTAATTGTCAGATTAATTGCCGGGAATCCAGTTTGAGCACCAATCAGTCCAAGGGTATTTAATAATGTTTCAACTTGCGTTGTGCCAGGGTTTTCAGGCATAACCACAACCGTTTTTGATAGATCGGCCATGCGGCTAAATGGAAAGCCTGAGCTGGCAAAAGCGCGTAAATCTGGCATTGCGATAAAGTGATGGTACTTTGAAAAATCGATAGTGGAATCATCTGCAATAACCGCATGATTTTTTAGAGGCCGGGAAATAATACAGCTATCGGCATCAGAGCGCAGCATAGTATTAACGTACTCGAAATTAAATCGCAATTGATTAAGCGCCCCTAACGTCAGCGCAGGAATGTTAATTTCATTATTACCATCCAACAATTCTTGCAATAACGGTAAACGTAACAACAATCTATCGGTAGCAGATTTCGGACTTAGCCGGAAAGATTCAAGGTAATGGTTATTAAGACTGACATCCATGCGTGAACCACCTGTCGTTGGCGTGGTATAACGATAGTTAATCTTCATCTCACCCCCACGATTACGCAATAGAAAGAGATCAGGTGGCAAATTAAATGAAACATTAATTGCCGCAGACTCCAGGGCACTTGCCTGTAACTGCCCTTCATAATTTTTAAGCTCTGCGAAAGTTACAGGACGATCAGTGCGTACCCAGTTTGGCGCATCATAAGGTTTACGCGGCAGTAACGGCTTCACGTCATTTACGACCACGCTATCGCCGCGAAATAGTATATTTCCCTGTGCAAGACCTTTTGCCGCCTGTAATAAATCTTTATCATCGCGGCCAAAAAGCACCAGCAATTTGACAAAGGGATTTTGTGGATGACTGATCATTTTAATAACAGGCGCATTCACCAACGGATGCTCGCGCAGAAAGTCTGGACGTCTATTGTTAGTGGCAAAGACTACTGCATTACTTTCCGGTAACTGGTTATAGAAAACCGGAAATCGGTGACCACGCCAGCCAGATTGCGAACCAAACCACGAAGCGACAATAGCTGATGCCTGCTGCAAACCAGTCCCAGGAGTACCGGCAAAAACCATCGGCAATGTATTAGGGCGGTTATCTCGCGGATCAAAGAACGGTACAGGAAGATATGAAAGATCATTTTTCAAATTGAGTCTCTGAACTACCAGTTCAAGTTCACTGGTACGTCCAATATCAAGCCACAAATTGCTGCTGGTCGGGTTTTCGCAGGCGCTCTGGTAGTGACTAATTAATTCGAGGCGCAAGCGATTAAAATCCGAAAAATACAATGGGTTAAGAGTTATTTCCGCCAGCGTTTTCTTTCCTAGTTGTTCTTTGGTAATCGGCAATACCCCCATCAACTCGTCATTAAGATAGACCTTAAGCTGTGACTGGACAGGGATCAGCGACGGTGATGGAGTGTATTCAAGTTTTAGTTTCGCTTCTGACACTATTTCATCGCTACGCATACCAAACTCAATTTGCCCCTGTGGGTTAACTCCATTCAGGACTATGTTTCCTGGCGTTGGTGCGATTTGTGTAAATGGGAGTTTAAAATGGCGAGATGGTTCTTTCGCATAAGCAGAGATATTTTCCTTCTGGATAGCGGGTAATACTCCTCCTGAGGAAGGCTTATGAATTACTGTAGCCGATGCTGTATTTGCCTGGTAAAAACATAATAACCCCAAGCCAATTATTGCAGCACTTAATCTCAAAAATTTTCTTTCCATTTTAAAAAATTCAACAACCATAATAAATACAAACAATATATTTAATTAGAAATTAGAACTAACTTTTGGAACTGCCTTTCAGTGTCCGGAGAATATAAAAAACCATATTACAATAACCTTTCAGAGAAATAAAACATATTTCAATAAAACTCTTTAGAATATTGTCTCGTTTAATTTTATCATTCCACTCTTTCCATAGTGAATCACGAGAAAACGTTGCTCTTACATAATTAACATTTTGTTCATGACTCATTGGCATAATCTTCAGACCAATTTTATTATTGTAGGCATGAACTATTTCTACCGGTATATCACACTTTTCGTTACTATCATCCAGATAAAGAGACAACCGCTGTGTTTTAACAATAGTTTTTACGTCGGAGATATTATCAAGGATAACGCCTAATCCTCCTTCGGAAAAATCAAGAACAGAACAAGGATAGCTCCGTCCATCTTTCAGTTGTAAAACGCCCTTGAAAGAAACATCAATACGGGGAGAAAAACGCACCTGCTTTTGTTCAATAGAAACAGCCAAAGTTGCGCCAATAATAATTGTATTATAAAACAGCCAAATCAAACAAAACAAATTCAGGATGGCGATATGCCCTTGCAAACTATAAACATTAACAATACCTATTATCAGTCCAATTACATTTAAAATGGCAAAAATAAGATAGGGGTAGGAAATTCGCCAGTCAACAAACTTATTTTTTATCAGCCCTCCTTTGGCCGTAACGTTGAAACGCCCTTTTGCTGGCGCAAGTAAAGCTACAAGCGTTGGTAGCGTAATATACCAGGCCAGAACCATTTCATAAATCTCATTCCAGAATGAATGTCTGTATTTACCTTGTACTCTTGAATTAGTTAAAACAATAACAAATAGGTAAGGTAAAACATAAGACATAATATCTGCAACTGATGCATCGATCAGGTTGACCGAAAAGAAAATAGGACATAACGGTGCGAACAAGAAAATCAGTCGTGGCACACCTGATAAAAAATGCATCATGCTGCTGAGATAGCAAAGGCGCTGTGATAATGTCAGCCCCTTGCCCAATAATGGATTGTCAATACGCAAGATTTGAATCATGCCTCGAGCCCATCGAATCCGTTGCCCAATATGAGCAGACAATGTTTCTGTGGCTAGCCCGGCAGCCAGAGGATAGCGAAGATATGCAGAGCTATAACCTGCACGATGCAAGCGTAACGACGTATGCGCATCTTCAGTTACTGTTTCGACTGCAATGCCTCCAACCTCATCCAGAGCCGATCTACGGATGATTGCACATGAACCGCAAAAAAATGAAGCATTCCATGTATCCGTACCATTCTGGATTAACCCATAAAAGAGGTGTCCTTCATTTGGCTTTTGCCGAAACTGCCCCAAATTTCGCTCAAAAGGATCGGGGGAAAAAAAATGATGTGGTGTTTGCAACATCGATAATTTTTTATCGGCAATAAACCAGCCCATCGTTTTCTTTAAAAAAGATACCGACGGTATATGATCGCAATCGAAAATAGCAACAAATTCGCCATTAGCTATTTTAAGCGCATTATTTATATTTCCGGCCTTAGCATGTTCATGTGTTTCTCTTGCGACATAGTAAATTCCTGACTCGTTCGCGAATTTCCTGAACTCGTCCCTGGCGCCATCATCAAGGATCCAGATATGTAATTTATCCTTTGGCCAGTCTAAAGCCAACGCACCATAAACTGTATTCTTCACGACTGTAAAGGGTTCGTTATATGTGGGTATTAATATATCTACGATGGGCCATTCTTCTTTATTCTCTGGTAAGGGTATACTTTCTCTGTTCAGCGGGAAGCAAACCTGAAAGTAACCAAGTAATAAAACAAACCAGGCATACGTTTCAGCAGCTAATAACGTGACTGAAAATAAGCAGTCTGGAAATTCATTCAGGATGACTGAAGAAGAGTAACGCCACCATAGATATCGGGATGATATGAGTATTCCAACACCCATTAAAATCAGGGTAATCATCCTTCCCTTAAGCAAATTAAGGACAACGACAGCGATGCAAATAATAATTGAAAATAATGTTTGTTGATAAAATCCAAGTGGCTGCTCAACAATTGATAAAAAAACAAAACATAGCAATATAACAACAACCAAAAGGATTTTGTTTGACACTTCTTTATTTTTTAAGATCATTGCACTTAACGATTCATTAATACTATAACTTAAACAGTTTGAGTTTTATAAACATAGACGACCATTGCTATGCAAATTAAAATATCAACACCACGTTATCTGCGCTCGACCATTTTGCTTACTTTTGTATAACCGTTCATCTGCCAGCAATTTCAACCGTTCAATGTTATTCATGCACTCATCTGTACTGGCAACCCCTATGCTGCAACTACAATTTAACCCACCGATTGCGAAATGAACAACTCTGTGCAAAATTCTTGATAGTTTATTTTTATCCTTCTCATAATAAATAATAGCAAATTCATCACCGCCAAACCGGTATATTTCCCCTTCACGACGGGGTAACTCATCTTTAATAAGGTTAACAAGTTTGATGAGTACTTCATCACCAAACAGATGGCCAAACTTATCATTAATGGTTTTAAATTTATCCACATCAAATAGACACAGGTAGCCAAAATTCTTGCTCAGCATCTTGATTTCCTTATCAAAACTCCGGCGACCAGAAGCCCGAGTTAATGCATCACAAGTGCCAAAGTCATATATCTCTCGAATTGCATTAATCTCTTCCGCATTAAAGAATAGATTTTCTCCACGTAAATCATATTGATGTTTCGACAATATAGATTCTTTTTCCAATCTACCCTTATTTATAATATTCCGTAGTAATTTAATATAATTAATATACAGTATGATTGCAGATATTGCCGATGCAAAAACGAATAGCATACATATATAGAGATATTTACTTTTTTTATAGGCAACAATAAACATCATTTCTGGAAGGTAAGAATACGACAGAGTGATAGCTGACATCTCAAATACAGCATCATTTATCAAAAAATCATCACCTGCGATTTTCTTTTCATTATCATTAATATCATAAAATGAGATATAGATATCTTCTCGTTCCCCTGACTGATTTCTAATCAAAGATAAATAACGTTCAGGATCTACCACTGATATCAGACTTGTTCGTTTGGCAATGGGATGAGCATAATAAACATAGTACTTATCTTTTAAACCAATAACGCCTCTCTCAAATTCGTTCATTACCCGAATAGAGGAAAGTATGTCGCCACAAAAATCATCCCCTTTCGTTGTAACTTTGATACATTTACCATCGCTAATAATATAAGGACCGAGATCATACAAATATCCAGGATTTTCATAGCCAGCAAAGCTATTGCGTATTTTTTCACCAATTCTTCTGGAGCAATATCTAGTTCATAAAATATATTATTAGATACTGAGCGGCGATACTCAGAAACATTAGCTATTGCAAGCCCACTATCTACAATAGATACCTTCACCGAATTAATGCGGCCCTTAACATAAATGGTGTATAAATAACAAGTTACTACAGCGACGAACAAAAAATACAAAAAACAGATTACTGCCGACTTTTTCTTATACTTGAACATTGCTTTATTTTCTTTTTTTCGGTTTGCTGTCTATATGCCATTCTGAAAACGGTAACGGTTTCTGGTATAAGTATCCCTGAACATGAGAGAACCCTAATTTTTGCAATTCTCTGGCCTGACTTTCAGTTTCAACACCTTCTGCTATTACCGGCATATTTTCTTCACGAGCAAGACTGGATATAAAATACACAATTTTGTTAGTTTCATTGAAAATACCAGAGGTAAACTCTGAATCAATTTTAATACTATCAGGTCTTACTTTATAAAGTTTTTTCAGGTCAGCTAATCCACTACCGAAATCATCAAGAGAAATCTTGATACCGTTTTCTTTTAAAATGTTTATATTATTGTAAAAGCTATCATTTATATCTTTTACTGCTGACTCGGTGATCTCCAGACAGATTTGTTCAGCATTTACATCAAATGCATTAATTAAAGTAAGAACACGAGTGTGGAAGTCAAATTCATTTAATTGCCATGGAGAAACATTGATATGCAGGAGAAAATCATTAGCAACCTCATATTCACGACTAAAGACACCAAATTCGCTAATAGCCGTTTCGAGAACAAAATCACCCAGTTCTTTAATTAATCCTATTTCTTCAGCAACAGGTACAAAAATTGATGGCGGTATTGCCCCATTTTCGACGGATAACCAGCGGCATAACGCCTCAGCGCCTACAACCCTATTATTATCCATATCAACAATCGGTTGATATACTAAATAAACTTCACTACTCGAAATCGCTTTTTTTATATTTCCTGCCACCCAGACCTTCTGATCAAGTTCATGAACTTTGATGTCATCATAAAACATAAATTCAGATTCTTTATTTTCCCGCATAGCTGTTAATGCCAGTTTCAGCTTCCCTTCATAAATCGAAATATTTTCCCCTGAAAAAGTTTCACAAATGGCAATCTTATGAATATAAATATTTCTTATGCAAAATATATGTTCAGGGAAGTTTAAAACAGATAATCTTTCGATGAACTCTTCGCAGTGAGTGTGGCACAGCAACAAGTATGTTTCAGTTGAGACTTTTACGATATCACAATATTTTGAATATTTTTGTGATATCTTCGATTTTATATCATTAACAATTTCATAAAATTTCTGACTTCCATATATCGCCTCAACAAACTCTAATCCATAGATGCAAAGCATACTGGATTTGCCCCTATATTTCCAGACACCTGTTATCACTTAACCCATTACTGGCCT
>NZ_PTRI01000041.1:0-12123 GCF_002965965.1 Escherichia sp. MOD1-EC5495 | reverse complement strand
AGGCCAGTAATGGGTTAAGTGATAACAGGTGTCTGGAAATATAGGGGCAAATCCAGATGCGGTGCCTGGTGCCTCCAGGTGACTGCAACCAGTTAACAATTACAGTCGGCTTTCCCACCCAAACCAATAAGGACTAACATGACTTTTAACTGTGCCGCGTGCGCTTAGCCGCATTCACCGCATCACAAAATTCACTTTAAAAAGGGCGGACATCAGTCGAACTTCAAGAAAAAACTGATGCCGCCAAGACTACACACAGCAGTGTTGTTATTCACAACCGGAGGCGCACTCCCACCATTTAAATTTAACAGACAAGACCGACTCTTTATGGATATCGGAAATGCGCCTTCGTGTTGTGCCCGGTTTTACTTCACCACCTCCGGGCTTTGGTGGTTTCTGCTATACCCCTACAGCGAGAATATTGAATTAATCCAAATAATGGATTAGCAAGTATTTCTGGCAAGCCAGCGACGTGCGCCTGTTTCTGTTTTAAATGTTTTGCTTTTGGTATAAGTCATGGCGGTGAACGTTCCATCCTGGTTGGGGAACACGCCGCACACCAGGGATTCGTTATTGCCGAGGTCGATTTTTTGCATTTTTCGCACCTCACATTTTGTTGTTGCGGATAGAGGCTTCTGCCTGCCAGAGATCCCAGTCGTTGCTGCGTAGAGCCTGTACAGCCTGGCTGTAAGTGATATCGCAACAATCCATCAAAAACTGAACTACTTCGTAATGCACCATCTTATCTCTCCCCTTAACGCCGGGTGGCGGAACTAACTGCTGCACTGCAAAATTTGAATCCCGCCGTCATGTTCATACGCCTCGGGCTGGCTACTTAACCCCTGACCACTGCCTGGTAACTCGAAGTATTGCCCTGCGTTCTGTGGGGCGGGGTGGGTTGGTAGGTATATAATGTACTTTGTGTTCATTGTTGTAAAGTACTTTAAGTACATTCTGTGTGTAAAAAAATGAGATGGGATAAAGTGAAGCACAAACCCGGAGGGGGACGCTACCGGATTTATGCTGGTTTAAGAGGCTTTTTGTTTTTTCTTTCGTGCTAACTCTTCGTAAATTGCATTGTACTTCTGTTTTTTCTCCTCAAGAGTTTTTAAAAGTTCATCTGTCTCACTGTCAGGGAGCTCGTCCAGAAGGTCAATGATGATTTTTTGTCTTGGATTTAACTCCTGATAGAAACGTACCTGTCCACTTTCTTCTGTATCCTCTCCCAAAAGATAGGTTGGTGTTGTTCCAATGAGTGTTGCTAATTCCCTTAATTTCTCTCGGCGAGGAATTGTTTCGCCATTAAACCATTTGCTAACCGCTTTTGGTGTTAATTTCATTCGACGGGCAATTTCTGCCTGCCTTCCATGTTGTTCATAACCAGCGTTTTCACAGGCTAGCGCAAGCCTACTGGCGAACTCTTTACGCGCTTTATCTTCATGAACCATAAGTTCAATGATATTCGCTCTTGAATGTACTGTCAGTTCTGTTATAGCATGTACTCAAAGTTCACATTGTGAGGGTGATATGAACCAGAAAACACTTGAAGATGTAATCAAAACTGTTCGCGTTTCTGTTGTGGCCGACGTTTGTGGTGTCAGCCAAAGAGCAATCTACAAATGGATGGATAACGGAAAATTGCCTCGCACAGAATATACCGGCGAAACAAATTACGCTGAAAAAATCGCTCATGCATCAAACGGATTATTTTCTGCCGATGCAATTTTAACTATTGGCAAAAATAAAACTACTACGAAAAAGCTGATGGGAGTTGATTCATGAAAATCAAGCATGAGCACATCGAATCAGTGTTGTTAGCCCTGGCTGCTGAAAAAGGGCAGGCATGGGTAGCCAATGCCATTACTGAAGAATATCTGCGCCAGGGGGGCGGCGAATTGCCCCTGGTACCAGGCAAGGACTGGAACAATCAGCAGAATATCTATCACCGTTGGTTGAAAGGTGAAACGAAAGCGCAAAGGGAAAAAATTCAGAAACTGATCCCTGCGGTTCTGGCAATCCTTCCGCGCGAGCTGCGTCACCGACTCTGCATCTTCGATACCCTGGAACGCCGTGCATTACTGGCGGCGCAGGAAGCGTTAAGTACGGCAATTGATGCGCATGATGATGCAGTCCAGGCCGTTTACCGGAAAGCGCATTTCAGCGGCGGCGGGTCTTCCGACGATTCTGTCATTGTTCATTAAGCAAAAGTTTCCATGCTGTTTGTGCTTATTCTAAGCAACCGGGCAGCATCATACGGGGCAATTATGGCCGCATTACCATACATGCAACTGTACATAGCTGATTACCTGGCTGACACCATGCATTTGTCAGCAGAGGAGCATGGTGCGTATTTGTTGCTGATGTTCAATTACTGGCAAACAGGAAAGCCAATACCTAAAAACAGGCTGGCAAAAATTGCCCGTCTGACTAACGAGCGATGGGCTGATGTTGAACCATCCTTGCAGGAGTTTTTTTGCGATAACGGCGAGGAATGAGTGCATCTTCGGATTGAGGAAGATCTGGCATCAGTCAGGGAAAAATTAACCAAAAAATCAGCCGCAGGAAAAGCATCTGTTCAGGCCAGAAGAAGCAGAAAGGAAGCAGATGTTCAAACAAAACAAGAGAGAAATTTAACAGGTGTTCAAACAGATGTTGAAGTGGTGTTTGAACATGATGTCAACACAAAGGCAACTAATAAAGATACAGATAAAGATCTAAAAAAAGATCCCCCCCTAAATCCCCCCCGGGGGAATCGAGGTGTCAAAAAGTTTGACCCTCTGGATATTGCTTTGCCGAACTGGATTTCTGTCTCGCTTTGGCGTGAGTGGGTTGAATTTCGCCAGGCATTGCGTAAACCGATTCGAACGGAGCAGGGCGCTAACGGGGCGATACGGGAGCTGGAAAAATTCCGCCAGCAGGGTTTTTCACCTGAGCAGGTGATTCGACACAGCATCGCCAATGAATACCAGGGCTTGTTCGCGCCAAAAGGTGTTCGACCTGAGACGTTACTCCGACAGGTTAACACCGTCTCGTTACCGGATAGTGCGATCCCGCCAGGCTTCAGGGGGTAACTGACCATGAAAAATATTGCGGCAGGCGGCATTCTTGAACGTATCCGTAGACTGGCCCCGCCACATGTAACCGCCCCATTCAAAACGGTAGCGGAGTGGCGCGAGTGGCAACTTTCCGAAGGCCAGAAACGTTGTGAGGAGATCAACCGTCAGAATCGTCAGTTGCGGGTGGAAAAAATTCTGAATCGCTCTGGCATCCAGCCATTGCACCGCAAATGCTCGTTTTCGAATTACCAGGTGCAGAACGAAGGGCAGCGATACGCGTTGAGTCAGGCGAAATCCATCGCTGATGAACTGATGACCGGGTGTACAAATTTTGCGTTCAGCGGAAAACCTGGTACCGGGAAGAACCACTTAGCGGCAGCTATCGGGAATCACCTGCTGAAAGACGGTCAGACAGTGATTGTGGTTACCGTGGCTGATGTTATGAGTGCCCTGCACGCCAGCTATGACGATGGGCAGTCAGGCGAAAAATTTTTGCGGGAACTGTGCGAAGTGGATCTGCTGGTTCTTGATGAAATTGGCATTCAGCGCGAGACGAAAAACGAGCAGGTGGTACTGCACCAGATTGTTGATCGCCGGACAGCGTCGATGCGCAGCGTGGGGATGCTGACAAACCTGAACTATGAGGCCATGAAAACATTGCTCGGCGAGCGGATTATGGATCGCATGACCATGAACGGCGGGCGATGGGTGAATTTTAACTGGGAGAGCTGGCGTCCGAATGTCGTCCAGCCAGGAATTGCGAAGTAATTTTTACCGGGAGAAAAATTTAATGGAGACTGTTTTTGACGCACTGAAAGCAATGGGAAAAGCCACATCCATAGAACTTGCTGCGCGACTTGATATCAGTCGTGAAGAAGTGCTGAACGAACTATGGGAACTGAAAAAGGCTGGTTTTGTTGATAAAAGCGCGTACACCTGGCGTGTGGCTGATAACAACGTTCAGCAGGAACAGCCAGCGCAGGCAGAACTGCCGGAAGAAACCACCACAGCAACAGTAGCGAAAATCTCAGAGTGCGATTTAACCGCGACGATTGAACAACGCGGACCACAAACGGCTGATGAGTTGGCTACATTGTTCGGTACCACATCACGCAAAGTGGCTTCAACGCTGGCAATGGCTATCAGCAAAGGTCGTCTGATTCGCATTAATCAGAACGGTAAATTTCGTTACTGCATACCGGGTGATAATTTACCAGCAGAGCCGAAAGTTGAATCGGTAGCGGAAACCGATGGTAAAGCCTTTCCTCAGCCAGCAGGTGTTGCGTTACCAGTACAGGAAGCTGCAACACAGGAAGATATTAAAACAGAAACTGTGGCTGATATTGTGCAGTCGTTGCCATCGTTTACTGAAACGCGAGCGGATGACCTGGTTTTACCATCGCTGCATATGGCAAACCGCGAATTGCGTCGGGCGAAAAGTCATGTCCAGAAGTGGGAGCGAGTCTGCGCCGCGCTGCGGGAGCTGAACAAGCACCGGGATATTGTTCGACAGATTACGGATTCTTCCCGCCGTATTGTATCGGAAAAGTGATTGCCGGAGGCGCTTATGGCAAAAGTATTTACACAAGAAGGGCGGGAAAAAATTAAAGGGCAGGTTGTTGAACTCGTGCGCCAGAGTGGGCGCGAGACGTTACGACAACTGGAAGCTAAGACAGGTGCGACAAGATATCTGATGAACCTTCTTGCCAGAGAATTGGTTGCGAGCGGTGATGTATACAACTCTGGTTACGGGTTATTTCCCTCAGAACAGGTTCGTAAAGACTGGCAAAACGCCCGCAAAAAACTATCAAGGGCAAAGGTGAAGAAACCGGTTGTGGTTGATCCTGACCTTATCTGGTCATTACCTGACGGAGAAATCCGTCGCCTTAGTCTTTGATAATAGGTTTATAATGTTGAAAAAGAGTCTAATAGTTGACATTGTATGAAATATGATTGTTATATAAAATGATTTTTTTGGATACTGTTTAAGGTAAACAAATGAAACCAGAATACTTAAGAAAAATAGAATCATTGCAACGTGAGGTTGATGATTTCCATCCAGTGCCAAGAGCGCTTCTACCACGTTTGCCGACTGTTACACATGTTGAATATAAGCAAGGACCATCAGAAAAAGGTGCTGATTTTGTCATAATTAAACGAGATGAGGCATTAGACGAGGAAATATATATTGGTGTTATTTGTAAAGTTGGAAAGATAATTCAGTCAAATAGTGAGGTTGAACGACAAATAGAAGAGTGTCAATTATATCCACGCTTTATTTCTTCTGGCTCTAAGAACATACATTTGAATGAAATTTGGGTTATTACTAATTCATCGATCTCAAATAATGCTCAAGAAAAAATTTACTTGAAATTCAAATCTACAAATATAAAATTTATAGAGGGTGAAAAAATATGTTCTTTAATCAGTAAATATTACCCAGAGTTTTGGGATTTCGAATCCATTAATTATGAACAATACTTAACAGATACATTGCAAACCATAAGTGATACACCTGAAAGCTCTTTTTTTGGTAGTGTTGGCATAAATAACCTTATTGATAGATATGTAAGCAAGGAAGATCATAAAAAACGCAGACACAGGCCGTTAAAACTGTATAGTGTTGTGAGAGCCGAGAGATTTATTTTTTTAGAGGGAACCGTTGGCTCTGGGAAAAGTACTTTGCTGAAACAGTTAATTAGAAAAATAAAAGAAGAATATTCTTACGAAAAAGACTACATCCTTCCAGTATTTTGTCAATACAAGGATGTTCTAGAAAAAAAACTTAATGTTGAAAATATAATACAAAGTGTGTTAAGTAAGTACAAAATACAACATGATGGGAATATTTTATTAATTGTTGATTCGGTGGATGAAGTAAAGGAATCACTTGAGGAAAGGCAAAACAACTTCAGGGACATTGTAGAGAAAGTATCCAGGAATGATAAAATTCGATTACTAGTTGCTTCAAGAATTATGGATTCTCTTCAGGACTATGAAGTTATCGATCAGATGTTTGCAAGATACTCGATAATACCACTTAGCACAGGTCAAATAATCGACTTTGTAGATAAAATCTGCAATGACATTAAAATAACAAATAAACTTAAAAATGGTATAGAAAAAACACCACTATTTAAGTTCATTCCCAGGACTCCAGTGAGCGCTATTCTTCTGGCAAGAATACTCTCTGATGAGATTAAAGAATTACCATCTACAATGACAGAACTATACTCAAAATACAGTGAGATAGTATTGGGACGATGGGATACATCTAAGGGATTATTATCGCAAACAGAATATGATGTAATAAGTAATATATTAGTAGAAATTGCGATATTTATGATGGATAACTCTCTAAACTGCATATCAATTTCAGAAGTGCAGGACATGTTTTTAAATTATTTGGCCAAAAGAAACTTGAATGTTGATGAGGACAAACTTTTCAAAAGACTAATTTATCGCAGTGAAGTAACAACAGTTAATGTTAGAAGTAATACGTTCTCATTTCTACACAGATCATTCATGGAGTATTTTTACGCTGAAGGACTTAGGAAGCGTGGCCTAATAGACATAAATGATAATATTTATGATATTTATTGGGCAAATAGTTATTTCTTCTATTTTGGTTTGTTAAGAGACAATGAATATCTTATTGATAAAATTAATGAACTTAAACCTAGTAACGATAAAACAAGATTTTTAAGGTTATTTTATAACGGTTCTTTTTATTTGGCTTCATATCTAACTCCGTATAAAAAAATAACGAGGGGAGTCCTTTTATCATATATAGATGCAGGTAAATTATATGTTGATATTCTCAAGGGAAATACCGACATCCCGCTGAAGGAGTTTTCACCAGTAGCTCTTCTTTGTATTTTCACAAAGTGTTTAAGTAACAATTACGCATATGATTTTTTCAAATCTGCCTTGGAAGACTTGTCAGTTCAAATTGAACAATATGAGGAAATTGGTGAACATATTGATTATGCACGTTTCTTCATAGCATCAACACTGAATGAGCTCGGGGATAAATCCGCATTTGATAGCTTAGTGGAAAAAAATAAATTAGGTGTTTTGATTAATTTAGGGATAACTCACGTTACAGACGACTCAGGGCTACTTAGCACTACGGTTGATAAGTACCTGAAAAAATTCAATAAAAAAGTACGAAGTAACCATGATATGTCTAATTATATATCTAAGTTATATGAGGAATCTACAGGTTCCTTACGTACAAACCTGCAAATTCAATAATAAATAGATTGTCACATTGAAGGTAACGTATCGACCTTCAATGTGATGATTATCCTCTTGATAATATAGCTTAAGCTACTTTCGACTTTCTGAGACAAAGAGATTGCAGAATGTATCAATCATAGTGAAGCTATCGTAAATGTTCGCACGTCGCTCAAATCAGATAGTCATATTTGAGTGAACTGCTTACTCAAAATGCTGGTTGGGGCCTGACTTAATACATCTGAAGAAGTGTTGGTTATGTTTGGCTGTTGTGTTCCATTGCCAAAGAAAAAATAGATAAACTATACCCAATAGTTGTATTGAATCACTGACGAGACAGCCTCATATTTATCAGGACTGGTGTGCGTCCAATACAGGAGGTTGTCGTGCTGGTTCTCAAATGTGCGCTGGCTATTGCTGCTGTAATAGCAATTTATTGTCTTGCTGTTGTTCTTATGGATCGCCTTTCTGATTGATTTTATATTGGCGAGGTGACGGGAGTTAAGTAGAATTGCTGCGGGTGCTTGAGGCTATCTGCCTCGGGCATGAACACCAAAGGCAGATAGAGAAAAGCCCCAGTTAACATTACGCGTCCGGCAAGACGCTTAACATTAATCTGAGGCCAATTTCATGCTTTGCACATGTAGGTTAGCCTCTTACGTGCCGAAAGGCAAGGAGAAGCAGGCTATGAAGCAGCAAAAGGCGATGTTAATCGCCCTGATCGTCATCTGTTTAACCGTCATTGTGACGGCACTGGTAACGAGGAAAGACCTCTGCGAGGTACGAATCCGAACCGGGCAGACGGAGGTCGCTGTCTTCACAGCTTACGAACCTGAGGAGTAAGAGACCGGGCGAGGGAGAAATCCCTCGCCACCTCTGATGTATTATGCATCCTCAACGCACCCACACTTAACCAGCTTTGGCGGGTTTATTTTATCTGTAAATATTTTTATAAAAATAATGCCCACGCACAGCATAAAACAAAAAGTATTACAGATAAAAAAGGAGCGTAATGTGCAGATTTGTTGTTTTCCATATTTACTCACCTTAATATGATTAATCCTGATAGGGTTGTTATTTCAGTGGTTTTCAAATGAGATATTATGGTGATCTGGTAGATTTGCATAACATTAAAATTTAATTTGTTTAACCGCTTTTAATAATAAGCGTTGTTTTTATCCCAGCAATCTGTTGTTTGGTTTTTATTCCATCAATGTGGGGGCTTTACACTGGAATCAGTTTATTTATACTTTATACGTCGGCCTGAACAACTGGCATCTGCTGCACTGCGCCATCGAGAGATTGACAAATGGCGCATATACAACTGGTCAAACAAACCTCTTCTGGTTTACTTCTCCCGGCGACGCCGGAGAGTTGCGATTTCCTGCATCAAATCAAAATAGGTGAGTGGATACACGCAGACTTTAAGCGTGTGCGTAACTACGCATTCCACAAGCGTTTTTTCAAACTCCTGCAACTGGGATTCGATTACTGGACTCCGGTCGGTGGGGCGATCACGCCTCGCGAACGAGAACTGCTGTCTGGTTTCGTTGATTACCTGTGCGAATCAGTTGGTCGGGAACACACGCCAGCCCTGAGTGATGCCGCAGAGCAATATCTGAATACAGTTGCGACACGCAGAACTCGGGATACGGCATTGCTAAAGTCGTTTGAGGCTTTTCGCGAGTGGGTAACCATTCAGGCTGGATTTTACACCGAACATTTTTATCCGGACGGTAGCCATGGGCGTCGGGCGAAATCCATCGCTTTTGCGAATATGGACGAAACCGAGTTTCAGCAGGTTTATAAATCTGTTCTGAATGTGCTGTGGAACTGGATTCTGTTCCGTAAATTTTCCTCTCCGGAACAAGTCGAAAATGTGGCCGCGCAGCTGCTGGAGTTTGCGTAATGGTGGATTTACGTAAAGCGGCGCGGGGGCAGATGTGCACCGTCAGAATTCCTGGCTACTGCAATCACGATCCGGAAACGTCTGTGCTGGCGCATTACCGACTGGCGGGAACGTGCGGAATAGCGACAAAACCACACGATATGCAGGCGGCGATTGCCTGTAGCTCATGCCACGATCTAATCGACGGGCGGGTAAAAACCAGCGATTACACCAAAGAAGAATTACGCCTGATGCATGCAGAAGGTGTTTTTCGCACACAAGAAATCTGGAGAAAGGAGGGATATTTGTGATTTACCCAACGAATACAGGAAAAAGCGGAGAACACCTTCGTCTCGCCACGCTGGAAAGTGTCTGGATTCAGGGCAAACTGCGTATGTGGGGGCGCTGGTCGTATATTGGCGGTGGCAGGTCAGGAAATATGTTCAATCAGTTGTTGGCATCCAAAAAATTGACGAAAACAGCCATCAATGAAGCCCTGCGCAGAATGAAAAAAGCGGGAATAGAGAAAGCTGAGCTGGAAGCGTTTTTGAGAGAGATGATCAACGGCAAGCAAAAGAGCTGGCTGGCGCATTGTACTGATGCAGAGGCGTTATGTATTGATCGGGTCATAAGTGAGGTGCTGGCAGAGCATCCAGGATTGATTAGCGTCCTTCGGCAACGGTATGAGGGGCGGGGGATGACCAAACGCAAAATGGCTGAATTGCTAAATGATGCACACCCAGAGTGGTGTTTTAGCACATGCGAAAAGCGAATTGCTAATTGGTTGGCCGTTGCTGAGTATGCGCTATACATTCCCATGCGAGAATCATTCGCTCAAAAAACGGCTTGATTTTTTACGCGTAAACTGCTTCAATTTTGCTACGCTTCGCAAAGCTGTATCGCGAGGCGAATCAAGCGCAATTAAACTTTAATAGAACCCGCCATCAAGCGGGTTTTGTTGTTATTATGGTGTGATATAAGAAACGACATTTAATATTGCCTTCAAAATAAATTTGTTTATATATTGTCGCGTATATTTTAAGTGAAGGTGAAATGTTCACATAAAATAAAAATACATAAATAAATTTACATAGCTTGACGCAAAGTGTTGTTGCGATTGGAATATTAAATCGTATCATCGAAAACGGTTCTGAGGGGGAACTCTTCTTTGCTCGGTGATATCGCTCGGTGATATCGCTCCCCTGAAGAACCAATGCCGACTTAGCTCAGTAGGTAGAGCAACTGACTTGTAATCAGTAGGTCACCAGTTCGATTCCGGTAGTCGGCACCATATGCGGGTATCGTATAATGGCTATTACCTCAGCCTTCCAAGCTGATGATGCGGGTTCGATTCCCGCTACCCGCTCCAGCATTTAAAACAAGCCTTATTGTATTACGGCACTGGCGTATTTTTTTATTACGTGGGAGCAGGTTGTTTTGAAAAAGCATTCTGTTCTCTGGCTATGATTTGAGGCCGGGTGTAGCCTCAGTGCTAATTTTTTACGGCAGCAGAATGGTGCATTATCGGTGGAGATTTTGTATTTCCTGGCAGGGTCGGTGATGCATCATTTTGGTGTTGTAAAAGCACCACAGAGGCGCTCCTCAGTGCGAGGGTGGTTTAAAGAGTCGGTTTAGCGGGAAACCACAGTATCCATGCAGCACGGAATACTTCGGGAGGCACCCGACGCCTCGGTTTAATAACAATTAAAAAATTCATCCCTTGCATTGACCAACCGCCATATCTGGCGGTTTTTTTTATTCCTTTCTCAGGACAAAAAAAGACACGAGCATACAGGAATACTCGTGGGACAACGTCCTTTAGATAGCAATTTGCGAGAGGGTGAAAAGTAGCGCGGTCGTCGGATTAAGACCGCGGGACAAAGTCCATGAAGAATAATAAGTATTGGCCCCTTCTGGGGACATGTTCATACTACTAAGCTTCAGAAGTGGTTTAAATCATCAAATTAACCTTAATTTTCGATAAGTCTTATTTCATTTCTTTGCGCCACACCTGGCGCGCATCAAATAACGCCACGCAAAGGGCATCTGCGGATGCCGGTGCTTTTGACGGGGTGTTTTTTACGGGCCGCTGGTGGCCATTTTTTGTTTCCATTACACAGCGCCCGCATCTGCGAGGTGGGGGTTATGAAATCCATGGATAAGTTAACAACAGGTGTCGCCTATGGCACCTCCGCAGGCAGTGCTGGCTACTGGTTTTTACAGTTGCTCGATAGAGTCACGCCCTCACAGTGGGCAGCAATAGGTGTGCTGGGTAGTCTGGTGTTTGGCCTGTTGACGTATCTGACAAATCTTTATTTCAAGATTAAAGAAGATAAGCGTAAGGCTGCACGGGGAGAGTAATTCAATGACTCAAAACTATGAACTGATTGTGAAAGGGATCCGCAATTTTGAGAATAAAGTTACGGTAACTTTAGCGTTACGGGACAAAAAACGCTTTGACGGTGAAATTTTAGACCTGGACATCTCGCTGGACCGTGTTGAAGGTGCCGCGCTGGAGTTTTATGAGGCAGCAGCCAGAAGGAGCATCAGACAGGTCTTCCTGGATGTTGCTGCAGGGTTATGTGAAGGGGATGAGCAGTCACCG
This sequence comes from Escherichia sp. MOD1-EC5495, assembly GCF_002965965.1. Lineage (NCBI taxonomy): Bacteria > Pseudomonadati > Pseudomonadota > Gammaproteobacteria > Enterobacterales > Enterobacteriaceae > Escherichia > Escherichia sp. MOD1-EC5495. The sequence continues at coordinate 335 of NZ_PTRI01000041.1, read as the reverse complement.
GAAAAGCGCCCCATAATTTTAGAGGCGCAGGGTGTGTGGATAACCTACAAAGGAAAACTGCCGGGAAGAATTACTGGTTCACTGAAGACTCCGCCGAAATGGTAATTTCACCAGCATATTTTTCTTCCAGTAATACCGCCAGCCACTTGAAAGAATTTTGTTGTTGCTGGGACCATTTGGGGTTGAGTGATTCAAGCTGGAGCGATGCCAGTGTTGGTTGCATTTGTTCCTTGGGAATTGAGAATGCCAGATATGAAAATGCGACAGTAAGGGCATTTACTGGATTTGCCCCTATATTTCCAGACACCTGTTATCACTTAACCCATTACTGGCCT
>NZ_PTRI01000040.1:0-18432 GCF_002965965.1 Escherichia sp. MOD1-EC5495 | reverse complement strand
TGTCATCGCGCATTTCGTGCAGCGGAAAACGTTTAGATTCCGCGATAGTGGAAATTGCCTTTGCGCCAAAACGCGAGTCGAGTAGTTCTGAGCGGAAATCCGTTAACAGCTTCTGGTCCATTTCGAACTCCTTAAATTTATTTGAAGGCAATAAAAAAGTAGGATTTATCTGGAATGGACGCAAGGCGTTGCGGGTGTAATTTAAATAACAAAATCCTAAACAGAAAAACGACTTTTTATAATATAAACATTTAACATGATAATATAAAAAACAGACTTTATTATCGTAATAAAAATCGCCCGAAATTCCTGTTCGGGCGTTCGAATTAAGAATTAATTATTGTTTATCCTGCATATACGGTGTGTAAACTCCGTTCAGGCTGTGCAGGAAAGCCACGATATCATCCACATCCTCCTGCGGCAGCTCTTTACCTACCTGGTAGCGCAGCATCAGTTTCACCGCCCCGTCCAGCGTCGGCACATCGCCGCGATGGAAGTACGGCGCCGTTAGCGCAACGTTACGTAAACCGGGTACTTTCTGACGCAGTTTATCGCGTTCTTCTTTAGTAACATTCATACGACCAATATCCGCCGCCGTAATTTCACCAAAGTTAAAGTCTTTTTTCAGACCCAGCGGTTCGAAAGAACGTCCACCGAGAATAATACCGCCATGACACGTTGCACATTTATTATCTTTAAATAATTGATAACCTTTTTTCTGCTGCGCAGTCAGCGCATTTTCATCACCACGCAACCATTTATCAAACGGTGAATCCGGCGTAATTAATGTTTTCTCAAATTCAGCAATTGCGTCAGTAATATTTTCACCACTGAAACCTTGCGGATAAACTTTGAGGAACTGCGCTTTCAGCACAGGATCCTTTTCCAACTTCGCAATGATTTCGTCCCAGGATTTTGACGCCATTTCAATCGGATTCAGCGGCGGCCCACCCGCCTGATCCTGCAATGTTGCCGCACGACCATCCCAGAATTGCTCAACGTTAAACACCGAGTTAAACACCGTCGGCGCATTAATCGGCCCGACCGCACCACCGACGCCAATCGACGTTTTTCTGCCATCAACACCTCCCGCATTCAGCGCATGACAATGAGCACAAGAAATGGTGCTATCAGCCGATAAACGGGGATCGTGATACAGGGCAAACCCCAACGCCACTTTTTGAGCATCGGTAGGCAGTTTTTGCGGGATGGGCTGCACCGGTTCATTACGGTGCTCCGGCGCGGTGTCATTGCTGGCGTAATATTCCGCGCGCTGTTTTGCAATCCAGGCGAGTATTTCCGCCCGCTCTTCATCACTCACCTTACCCGCCCAGTGCAGTGCGGTATAACGCGTTGGCGGCATAGTTTCATACTGCATCACCCATTCAATCTTGTTCAGATCGCTTTGCGAAACGGGTTTATCTGCCAGCAGAGCCGCACGCACTGCCTCGAGGTTAAAAGATTTATATCCGAGCCTAATGTCGTAATCCATCAACTGTTTCGCGCCAGGAATATAATAATAGGCGGGTAATTCTGCGGAAGGCGTATGGCAATAGTCGCATCCTTTTTCGCGGAGAAAACCTAAAACCTTATTATTTTCACTGACAGCAGATGCCTGAACATCAGCCTGTTTACTGCGTTTATTATCGTGGTACCACACATAACCAGATAATCCTAAATAGCAAATCGCGACGCCAGCCAGGCCGATCGCGGTAATACGTGAGACCATTTTCATTATTCTTCCCTCACGGTAGTGAGTTATTGTGACCCAGAAAATTTTCCAGAATGCTGCAAACGTCTCTGCGAGACTAAACCATCATAAAAAACAGGGGAATTAGCTTTTTGATAGGAATCAATCAATTACATGAATATAAACTATCAATAAGATAGCCTATACCTATTACTCAGATCAGGAATGGCATATCATGATTACGGGGAGATCATGATTGAATGTTCCGAAAATGAAAATCAACATGGAATCATTATTTTTATAAATTCCATTGATATTAGTGCGTTATATTTTTTGCCCCATTAATAAACGTGATCCACCGCACGCTTTGTCGCCCATCGACCGGAGCGAATGACTACGCTTAAAGGAAAGCCCGAGAATTAGAGACGAATTTCGGAGGTCGGATCCTTATGCTCAATCAGAAAATTCAAAACCCTAATCCAGACGAACTGATGGTCGAGGTCGATCTCTGTTATGAACTGGATCCGTATGAATTAAAACTGGATGAGATGCTCGAGGCAGAGCCAGAACCCGAAATGATTGAAGGGCTGCCAGCCTCTGACGCGCTAACACCTGCTGACCGCTATCTCGAACTTTTCGAACATGTCCAGTCGGCAAAAATTTTCCCCGATAGTAAAACGTTTCCTGACTGCGCCCCCAAAATGGACCCGCTGGATATCTTAATCCGCTATCGTAAAGTGCGCCGTCATCGTGATTTCGATTTGCGCAAGTTTGTTGAAAATCACTTCTGGTTACCGGAAGTCTACTCCAGCGAGTATGTATCAGACCCGCAAAACTCCCTGAAAGAGCATATCGACCAGCTATGGCCGGTATTAACCCGCGAGCCGCAGGATCACATTCCGTGGTCTTCTCTGCTGGCGCTGCCGCAGTCGTATATTGTCCCTGGCGGTCGTTTTAGCGAAACCTACTATTGGGATTCCTATTTCACCATGCTGGGTCTGGCGGAAAGCGGGCGTGAAGATTTGCTGAAATGCATGGCCGATAACTTCGCCTGGATGATCGAAAACTACGGGCACATCCCCAACGGCAACCGCACCTACTATTTGAGCCGCTCGCAGCCACCGGTTTTTGCGCTGATGGTGGAGTTGTTTGAAGAAGATGGTGTACGCGGAGCGCGCCGCTATCTCGACCATCTGAAAATGGAATATGCCTTCTGGATGGACGGAGCAGAATCGCTGATCCCTAATCAGGCCTATCGGCATGTAGTGCGGATGCCGGATGGTTCGCTGCTTAACCGCTACTGGGACGACCGCGACACGCCGCGTGACGAATCCTGGCTGGAGGATGTGGAAACCGCGAAGCACTCTGGTCGTCCGCCGAACGAGGTGTACCGCGATTTACGCGCGGGCGCAGCTTCTGGCTGGGATTACTCCTCCCGCTGGCTACGCGACGCCGGTCGCCTGGCGAGTATTCGGACCACTCAGTTCATCCCCATCGATCTGAATGCTTTCCTGTTTAAACTGGAGAGCGCCATCGCCAACATCTCGGCGCTGAAAGGCGACAAGGAGACGGAAACTCTGTTCCGCCAGAAAGCCAATGCCCGCCGCGATGCGGTAAACCATTATCTCTGGGATGATGAAAATGGTCTCTACCGCGATTACGACTGGCGGCGCGAACAACAGGCTCTCTTTTCCGCTGCTGCCATTGTGCCGTTATATGTGGGCATGGCAAGCCATGAACAGGCCGACCGTCTGGCAAATGCCGTGCGCAGCCGGTTACTGACGCCGGGCGGGATTCTGGCAAGTGAGTATGAAACCGGTGAACAGTGGGATAAACCTAACGGCTGGGCGCCATTACAATGGATGGCGATTCAGGGATTTAAAATGTACGGTGATGACTATCTGGGGGATGAGATCGCGCGTAGCTGGCTGAAGACGGTGAATCAGTTCTACCTGGAACAGCACAAACTGATCGAGAAATACCATATTGCCGATGGTGTCCCCCGCGAGGGCGGCGGGGGCGAATATCCGTTGCAGGATGGGTTTGGCTGGACCAACGGTGTGGTACGCCGTTTAATTGGTCTATACGGCGAACCATAATATTTTTACAGCCAACCGCTAACTTCCTGCTAGCTGTAAAATTATCCTCTTCAGGAGGAGATATTTAACATCATCGCTGCCTGGGTACGGTTTTTCACTTCCAGACGGCGATAGAGCGATTCCAGGTGCGCTTTTACCGTTCCGGTGCTGATATTTAATGCCCGACCAATCTCTTTATTCGATTCGCCCGCCGCCAGCATGGTTAAAATTTCCCGCTGGCGGGCGCTTAACGATTTGAGATCTTTCGTATCCTTTTCCGGCGTGGTTCGCCAGTCACCGGGCAGAAACATCATTCCCATCGCCGCACTATTGACCGCCAACACGAACGTATCGATCGAAGAATCACGCGGTACAATCGCCATCACATTGAAATGAATAACCTCCTGCAACCATCGTTTGTTGCAATCCGAAGCCGTGATTAACACCTTAACCTCAGGAAATTGCACCACGGTTTTTTGCAGTAACCAGTAGCAAAACTCACCATCCTGATCGCCATCGAGCATAACTAAGGCTTCAGGGTAGCTTTCCAGCTTTTGCCATAACTCGTCTGCCTGACCGACGCCCTGAATACCTACTCCTGGAATACGTTGCTGTAAACTGACTTTCATTCCATGAATAAATATTGACTGCCTGTCAAACATGATTATTTGCATTACTGAATCTCCACCTGAATACGTTAAAAAGGCTTAAGTAGTGGAAGGGTATTACCCGAGAGACAAAATAAGAATTCGCCATTTGGCAGAGGCCATTCTACAGAGATGAAAGACAGAAAATAGTTACCGATATAAATAGTTACAGCTAAACGCCTGAAATTACATGTCGAGGGCACTATTTAAAAAAATCTTAAGGAATTCCTTATATTTTCGCGCCACGTTCCGGTTAACCCGGCCAATTCAGCGCACGCTTTAATAGCATCCACAGTTTAAGAAAGTGACTGGATTACGCACAAATACGCAATGTCGTGTGTGAGCATTTTATAAAACGAATCAAAATTTTGGTTTTCTGTTGGTTATTTCTCTATTCAGAGACGCGAATCCGCCTTTTATTCTCTAAAATCACCTCACTTTCAACGTTGCATCGTTGTGAAACCATGCATTAGATGTTAGAAAAAACAATAAACAATGCGATATACGCGTTACTGTTTCGCTGTGAACAACAATCGGTCAAAGAAATGGATAAAATTCACGCAATGCAGTTGTTCATCAAAGTCGCAGAGCTGGAGAGTTTTTCCCGCGCGGCGGATTTCTTTGCTTTGCCAAAGGGAAGTGTTTCGCGCCAGATACAGGCACTGGAACATCAACTTGGCACCCAGCTTCTCCAGCGCACCACGCGACGGGTCAAACTCACGCCTGATGGCATGACCTATTACCAACGGGCAAAAGATGTGTTGAGTAATCTCAACGAACTGGACGGTTTATTTCAGCAGGAGGCCACCAGCATCAGCGGTAAATTGCGCATCGATATCCCGTCCGGGATAGCAAAAACCCTGCTACTGCCGCGCCTGCCCGAATTTCTCCATCAATATCCGGGAATTGAACTGGAATTAAGCAGCAATGACCGTCCGGTAGATATTCTTCATGATGGCTTTGATTGCGTAGTACGCACGGGAACGTTGCCCGACGATGGACTCATCACCCGTCCCCTCGGCAAACTGACGATGGTCAACTGCGCCAGTCCGCACTATCTGACGCGCTTTGGTTATCCGCAAAGTCCCGACGACCTGACTTCGCACGCGGTAGTGCATTACACGCCACATCTGGGCGCGCATCCGTTGGGTTTTGAGGTTGCCAGTGTTAATGGCGTCCAGTGGTTTAAGTCCGGCGGCATGTTGACGGTAAACAGTAGAGAAAACTATCTTGCCGCCGGTCTGGCGGGACTGGGGATTATTCAGATCCCCCGCGTCACCGTACGCGAAGCCCTACGCGCCAGACAGCTTATCGAAGTGTTACCCAACTACCGCGCCGAACCACGCTCCATTTCTCTGGTTTACCCACAGCGTCGGGAGCTTTCCCGCCGTGTAAACCTGTTTATGCAGTGGCTGGCTGGTGTGATGAAAGAGTACCTGGACTGACCGACTATACTTTTTAAGAAAGACAACGACAGAAGGACTAAAGAGCGGATGACGCAGGAAAACGAGATCAAACGTCCCACCCAGGATCTGGAGCACGAGCCAATTAAGCATCTGGATAATAGCGATAAAGGCGGCAAAGTCAGTCAGGCACTGGAAACCGTCACCACCACCGCCGAAAAAATCCAACGCCAACCGATCATCGCGCACCTTATTCGCGCGACAGAACGCTTTAACGATCGGCTTGGTAATCAGTTTGGCGCGGCCATCACCTATTTCTCGTTTTTGTCGATGATCCCGATTTTAATGGTGTCATTTGCCGCAGGGGGTTTTGTGCTGGCTTCGCATCCGATGCTGTTGCAGGATATCTTCGACAAGATTCTGCAAAACATCAGCGATCCGACGCTTGCCGCCACGTTGAAAAACACCATCAACACTGCCGTTCAGCAGCGTACTACCGTAGGACTTGTTGGGTTAGCCGTGGCGCTATACTCCGGCATCAACTGGATGGGGAATTTACGTGAAGCAATTCGCGCCCAATCGCGCGATGTCTGGGAACGTTCGCCGCAAGATCAGGAGAAGTTCTGGGTAAAATATCTGCGTGACTTTATTTCGCTGATTGGTTTGTTGATTGCGCTGATTGTGACGCTCTCAATCACTTCCGTTGCCGGTTCTGCGCAACAAATGATTATTAGCGCGCTGCACCTTAATAGCATTGAGTGGCTGAAACCGACGTGGCGGTTGATTGGTCTGGCGATTTCTATCTTTGCCAACTATCTGCTTTTCTTCTGGATCTTCTGGCGCCTGCCGCGCCACCGTCCGCGTAGAAAGGCGCTGATTCGCGGGACGTTCCTCGCAGCGATTGGTTTTGAAGTGATTAAAATTGTGATGACGTATACCCTGCCGTCGTTGATGAAATCCCCATCTGGCGCAGCATTTGGTTCCGTGCTGGGGCTGATGGCATTTTTCTACTTCTTCGCTCGTCTGACGCTGTTTTGCGCGGCGTGGATTGCCACCGCCGAGTATAAAGATGACCCGCGAATGCCGGGGAAAACACAGCCTTAAAATATGCCGGATGCGGCGTAAACGCCTTATCCGGCCTGACTCCCCGTAGGCCGGATAAGATGCGCCAGCATCGCATCCGGCTATAATGTGCGCATAACCACCTGAAACGACATCTCTTCAGGAGCGAACAATTTCACGCCAACTCATTAGCCCAGCATATAAATCCAGTCGGTAACTTTTATTTAACCTGAAACCAGTTTTATTGACTATTTATGAAATTGTGTGAAGCATTTCATAGAAGAAAAATCATTAGCCTAAACATCATCCCCTTTTTGCTTGGTTTTTGACCATTTTCGCGATTTTTTACACATTGAAATATCACTTTTGCTGTGCGTAATATGGCTATTCGTTAGCCAAAAAATAAGAAAAGATTATGCAAGCAACAGCCACAACTCTCGAAAATAACCAGGAATTCACGCCGGTAAACTCGCGTAATAAAGTCCTTGTTGCCTCCCTCATTGGTACAGCCATTGAGTTCTTCGACTTTTACATTTACGCCACTGCAGCCGTCATTGTGTTCCCGCATATCTTCTTCCCGCAGGGCGACCCGGCGGCAGCGACCCTACAATCGCTTGCCACCTTCGCCATTGCCTTCGTCGCGCGCCCCATCGGCTCTGCCGTATTTGGTCATTTCGGCGATCGCGTTGGACGTAAAGCGACACTGGTCGCCTCTTTGCTAACGATGGGGATTTCGACCGTGGTGATTGGTCTGCTGCCGGGCTATGCCACGATTGGTATTTTCGCCCCGCTGCTGCTGGCACTGGCTCGATTTGGTCAGGGTCTGGGCTTAGGCGGTGAATGGGGCGGCGCGGCGCTGCTGGCGACTGAAAACGCCCCACCGCGCAAACGTGCACTGTATGGCTCCTTCCCACAGCTGGGCGCACCGATTGGCTTCTTCTTTGCCAACGGCACTTTCTTGCTGCTTTCCTGGCTACTGACCGACGAGCAGTTTATGAGCTGGGGCTGGCGTGTGCCATTTATCTTCTCGGCGGTGCTGGTCATTATCGGCCTGTATGTTCGCGTGTCGCTGCATGAGTCGCCGGTGTTTGAGAAAGTCGCTAAAGCGAAAAAACAGGTGAAGATCCCGCTGGGTACGCTGCTGACCCAAACATGTTCGCGTAACCGTACTGGGTACGTTCATTATGCTGGCAACCTATACGCTGTTTTACATCATGACGGTCTACTCTATGACCTTTAGTACCGCCGCCGCGCCAGTTGGGCTTGGCCTGCCGCGTAACGAAGTGCTGTGGATGCTGATGATGGCAGTAATTGGTTTTGGTGTGATGGTGCCAGTCGCCGGATTGCTGGCCGATGCCTTTGGTCGCCGTAAAAGCATGGTAATCATCACGACGCTTATCATCCTGTTCGCGCTGTTCGCCTTTAACCCGTTGCTCGGTTCTGGCAACCCGATTCTGGTTTTTGCCTTCCTGCTGCTAGGGTTAAGTCTGATGGGACTGACTTTCGGGCCGATGGGCGCGCTGTTGCCAGAGCTGTTCCCGACGGAAGTGCGTTACACCGGGGCATCGTTCTCTTACAACGTATCGTCGATTCTTGGGGCTTCCGTTGCGCCGTATATCGCAGCCTGGTTGCAGACTAACTACGGGTTAGGTGCAGTGGGGTTATATCTGGCGGCAATGGCTGGCTTGACGTTAATTGCCCTGCTGCTGACCCATGAGACGCGACATCAGTCTTTGTAAGTATCGTGCGGGCTGCCACCCTCACCCCAGCCCTCTCCCTGAAAGGGAGAGGGAGAAAAGCGGAGCGAGATGTTACATCGCGAACATAACAGCCCTCCCCCCCAGAAAGTGAACGGAAAAGCGGTACTCGTTATTTCAACACGCACAAAACAGTCCCCTCGCCAGAAAGTGAACGGAAAAGCGGCTCTCGCTGTTTCAACACGCACGAAACAGTTCCCTCGCCAGAAAGTGAACGGAAAAGCGGTACTCGTTGTTTCAACACACACAAAACAGTCCCCTCGCCCCTTTGGGGAGAGGGTTAGGGTGAGGGGAACACGCTGTTTCCGAACTCACCAGCAAACACAATCCCCCCTCATCACTTCTTCATCTGCGACAAAATCATCCGGCACTGATTAGCTTCACCTTCTGAAGGCGAAATCAGCGCCAGTAACGCCGCCGCAGGCGTCACCAGCGTTGCCAGCGCCGCCGCAACAGCACCACGAGCAATCAACGGCCCGGCTTTCACGCCAGCCTGCGGGTTCTTAAACGTGCCACGTACATACAGCGGCGAACGCAGCGTGATAATACGAATCCCTTTGCTCTCCGGATCAATAGTCAAATCCAGTTGCTCCGAAGCAAAACTTGCCGTGCCGGTAACGTTAATCAACGCGTTCTCAGTATCGAAAGCAAAAATCTGCGGGCGTGCCACACCGTTAGCGATATCCAGATTCGCCGCCGCGCAGTTCACCCGCACCTCATCATCACCGAAAATCGCACCGACAATGTAGTTTCCGACGTTCAGCCCAACAATCTCCATCAGGTTACGGCTCACCAGCCCGTCATTCATCAACAGTTTCAGGTTGCCGTTACTGTTGCCTAAAAGCGCCGCCACCGAGTTACCGCTACCACGCAGTTCAGCATCGCCGTTCATTTCTCCCAGCGTTTTCTGCATCAGTTCTACATCCGGCATCAGCTCCTTCAGCTTCAGTCGACGAGCCTGTATATCCGCCCGCCCCTGCATCGGTTTTTTGTCCCCTTCCAGATGAATATTCGCCGCAATGCTGCCGCCCGCCATACCAAATTTCAGCGGTTGCAGGCGCAGGTCAGCGTTTTTGAGGATGATATGGGTTGAAAGATCTCTAATCGGCAAACTGCTGCCATGCTCGATACGTCGGCCTTTGAAGCGAACATCGGCATCCATAACGTCCCATTTATCGGTTTCGAAGCGGTCATAAGGCAGCACTTTGCCCGCAGGCTGAACGCTTTTCTCGCCCTTCTTCTGTTCAGACCGTTTCGACTTTTCTGCCCCTTTCCCGGAATCAACGCCAATCAACGGCCCCAAATCAGCCAGCCGTAACTGCCGCGACTCAACGTCACCTTCCAGCTTTGGTCGCGGCTTGCCGGTGGTGTAGACCAGAGAACCGTGGATATCGCTATCGCCAATTCGCCCATTAAAACCGCGATAATCAAAGACCGACGATTTTTCAGTGTCGATTTTCGCTACCAGCCGACCATCTGTTTCAAACGGCGGGGTATCGGGCAGCAGAACGCCCGTCAGTTCATAGAGATCACCCAGCGAATCGCCAGAAAATTTAAGCCGTAAATCGACACCGCCCATCTTCATTGGGTCATTCACGACGCCATCAAAGGCAGCACGGGTATTACCGGAGCGAAAATCAGCCTGCACCGGAAACGGTGTTCCTTCGCCACGCAGCGCCAGCATACCGCCTATTTTTCCCGTACCCGTGAGCGGTTCACCGTTATAACGTCCCTGCGCCTTCAGGCCAAAAACGTAATCACCCACCTTTTCTTTATCCGCTTTACCTTTCGATCCGGTAACTTCGCTGAACGGCAGCGGCTTGCCTAACGGATCGACAAAAATTTCCAGATCCGCTTTGCTTACTTTGTCATCAATAGCGATCCGCCCTTGATCAAACAGAATATTATCCAGGCGGAACGACCACGCCGACGGCTTCGCATTCGCGTCTTTGTTGTCATCGTTGGCGAGATTAAACGTCCAATTGTTATTCTTTTCCGAGAGGCTAATCAGGCGCGCGTCGGGCTTTTCCAGCTTGATCCACGGCAGCCAGACCGTTTTAGTCAGCAACGCCAGCGGAGCCAGCGTCGCTTCTACGCGCGGTAAATGTACCATCGTCACTTCGGGAATATCCGGCGGGTTGCCGAGAATGATGTCTTGTGCGTGTACATGAGGCCACGGCACCCAGCTACGCCAGCCGGTTTCCTGCTTTTGCCGTTCCCACACCACACCCAGATCGCCACGGATGGCGAAGGGGCGATTCAGTTCCGCAGAGACTTTCTGGTTGATGGTCGGTTTGAGACGGTTCCAGTCAAACGTTGCAATCAAAATGATCGCCACGACGATCAACAACAAGAAAGCCCCTGAAATCGCAGCGGTTATTTTGCCTGCTTTGCTCATAGTTCGCTTCCTCACATTCTTCCTGTGCCAGTCCTAAAGATAGTCCAGCCAGGCAGAAAATGAGGGGGCTTACAGAGCCAGCGCCACTGAGTCCAGCGTTTCTATTGGTGCCGGACGTGAAAGAAACCAGCCTTGTGCGGCGAATGCGGGAGAATTTTGCACATCGCCCCATTCTTCCTCAGTCTCGATACCTTCGACGATCACCCCACGGCAGTAGCGGTTCATCAAATGCAAAAGCTGGGAAAAGAGCGTGCGACCTTCTGGCGACTGGCGCAACATCACAAACAGTTCGCGAGCGATTTTGATGTAGTCGTAACGCACTTCACTTAGCGCAGAGAAATTTGCCATCCCGGTGCCAAAATCATCCAGCCACAGTGGGCCAAATTCGCACATCGAAGCAAACGTTGAATCTTTCGGTAGACGGATGTGTTCCACCAGTTCGAAACGCAGCCAGGGAAGACGGTCAATCTGACGCAAAATTTCCGGCTGCTGACGTAGGGCGAGAAGCGTAGGTCCATCAATATTAACCGATGCCAGCAGGCCGTGCTCAACGAAGAACGCAGCTTTTTTCGCCAGTAAATCAATCTGTTCTTTCACCACATCCATACGATGCCTGACGGTGATTCCGGCAAAATAACGATCTGGCGGCAGCCGTTGCGAGGGATTATCAGGATGCGTAACAATGGTTAAAAGCTCCACGGCCATCCATCGTCCGGAAGTCTGGTAAATCGGCTGCCAGGTATAAACGCGCTCACACTGCAACCAAAAACGCCGTTCCTGCAAGCTCTCGATGCTTGCTTCAGGGTTGCTTATTCGCTGGATAACCTGCCTTATCATCGAAGATGTCCTGTGTTTAAAAGTGATACTGCCCGGACTCGACAAATATTATCGGCGCGCCACGGCAGAACTTTACCGCCAGAGAGAAGTTAATTTGCCCACGCAACGACGGAATCTTCCAGGAATACGTTCTGGCTCAAAAAAATAATGGAACAGTGTTTTAATATAGTTGACCAGCAAACCACCACAGCGCAAACTAACGCTAATTTTTTACAGATCAGGTTCACGACTATGTCCAAAAAGATTGCCGTGATTGGCGAATGCATGATTGAGCTTTCCGAGAAAGGCGCAGACGTTAAGCGCGGTTTCGGCGGCGATACCCTGAACACTTCCGTCTATATCGCTCGTCAGGTCGATCCTGCGGCATTAACCGTTCATTACGTAACGGCGCTGGGAACGGACAGTTTTAGTCAGCAGATGCTGGACGCCTGGCACGGCGAGAACGTCGATACTTCCCTGACCCAACGGATGGAAAACCGCCTGCCGGGTCTTTACTACATTGAAACCGATAGCACTGGCGAACGCACTTTCTACTACTGGCGTAACGAAGCCGCTGCTAAATTCTGGCTGGAGAGCGAGCAGTCAGCAGCGATTTGTGAAGAGCTGGCGAATTTCGATTACCTTTACCTTAGCGGGATTAGCCTGGCGATCTTAAGCCCGACCAGCCGCGAGAAGCTGCTTTCTCTGTTGCGCGAATGCCGCGCCAACGGCGGGAAGGTCATTTTCGACAATAACTACCGTCCGCGCCTGTGGGCGAGCAAAGAAGAGACGCAGCAGGTGTACCAGCAAATGCTGGAATGCACAGATATCGCCTTCCTGACGCTGGACGATGAAGACGCGCTGTGGGGTCAACAGCCGGTGGAAGACGTCATTGCGCGCACCCATAACGCAGGCGTGAAAGAAGTGGTAGTAAAACGCGGGGCGGATTCTTGCCTGGTTTCTATTGCTGGCGAAGGGTTAGTGGATGTTCCAGCGGTGAAACTGCCGAAAGAAAAAGTGATCGACACCACCGCTGCGGGTGACTCTTTCAGCGCCGGTTATCTGGCGGTACGCCTGACCGGGGGAAGTGCAGAAGAAGCGGCAAAACGCGGACATTTGACTGCAAGTACGGTTATCCAGTATCGCGGCGCGATTATCCCGCGTGAGGCGATGCCAGCGTAAAAGCAGCATATGCAAAAGGCTGGATAAAGTGTTACCCCTCTATCCAGCTCATCCATAAATACCTGATGGTTGTGCTAACTCATCACCATCAGGCATTACTGTGCAGGTGGAATATCCGTCACTTCAGGATGCACATCATCCGTGGCGACAGACGTCGCCGTGGCCGATGGCGCCATGATTTGATCCCAGGCAGCCTGCAACGATTTCATGTTAAATTCCGGCTCGCCTTTCGGCTGTAGCAGAATTAACGCCATGTCGTTCGACAACTGCTGACGCAGATCCTGATTTAACATCTCCACCGTCAGGCTGTTAAGGAAATCCTGACGCAGTTTCTGATATTGCTCCGGTGCGATATCGACAACCTGATTTTGCAGTGAACGCATCCGCTGCCCCATCAGAATATCGGTATCAGCTCGTGCATAGGCGGCAAACAGTTTCTGCAGCTCCAGTTTCTTTTGCGCGACCAGGGCGTTGAACTCTTCTTCCGGCAGACCTTTATCGCGGACTTTCGCCAGCTCACGCGCCACCAGATTAAGGTTGCTGTTCAGCTTGTCGTTTGGTGACTCGATGTTGATGGCACATTGCGCACGCAGATACAGCACACGGCAATCGAATCCAAGGCCGATGTCTTTGCTGTTATTGGCGCTTAATGCTTGCTGAACATGCCAGAACAGCGCCTCACGAGCCAGATCCGCGCGCCAGTAGCGCAGCAGTGCGGCAGATTCACGAATTGGCTGCCACGGCGTGTCCCACATGATAGATAACCGATCCTGGCGCACCGCGTCGGTCATAATGCTCACCGCTTCCGCACGCAGCGGAGAAAGCGTCGGCACCGGAGCCGGTGTTTCACGTTTGCCTTTCAGTTCGCCAAACGTTTTGTTGATCTGGTCTACAACCGAGCGCGCATCAACGTTTCCCACCACCAGCAGCGTCATTGCATCCGGGGTATACCATTTCTGGTAGAAATCTTTAATCTTTTCCGCTTCAACGGGATTTTTCAGCGGATCGGCAGGATCGTGACCTAACAAAGTTGATCCTTTCAGGCGATAGCGCCACCAGCCTTCTTTAGTGTCGGCAGGCCAGGTTGCCACCATATCCTGGCTTTGCAGCGCATGGTTAACCGTTTCTGGTGTGATGGTCAGCTTGCCGGTCGCATTCGCCAGATAAGAGAGCGCCTCTTTCAGTAGATCGTTACGATTATTTGGCAAACTCAGATTAAACAGCGTGGTGTCGTAAGAGACGATCACCGGCGGCATTGGGCGCTTAGGGTCGATCCCCTGCTGCCACAATGAACGTGCCTGTGCCGCTTCCAGACCACCGCTTTGCGTCAGCGCAATACGAGGAATGGCATGACTGTAACCGCTCTGTTGGGTGCTTTCGGCGAGCGAACCGGTATTAACCAGCAGGCGAATTTCAACACGATCGCTGGGACGCTGGGGCGTGGTCAGCACTTGCCACTGTAAACCGTTGGCGAGCGTCCCCTGTTGCCATGCTGGATCAGGCTGGAGCGCATCTGCCTGCACATAGCCAGCAGTGGCCATCACCAGCAAACCGCCCGCTAAAAGTCGAATTTTTGTGCCCTGCATGTGAACCCCTGATCAACTATCCTGGTAATAAAAGACTGCCCGCTATCGGTCAGCCTAAATGACGTTAAAAACACTTCGTGTTAGACCGCAAGAACATGAAAATGTCACGGAGGAAGTGAAATAAACCCGAACTCACCCAGGTGGTAAATTCGGGCACAGGGGGCAATTATGCGCAAACACCCGCACTCGGGGAAGGGAGTGCGGGCATAAGTGGTGAGATTAAGAGGATAATTCGTGCGTTTTGCCATCCGGCGCACGATTATTCAGCACATCATCCAGTTTTTTGTGGTCCAGTTCTTTCACCCACTTCGCAACGACGATGGTCGCTACGCCGTTACCGACCAGGTTAGTCAGCGCACGGGCTTCTGACATGAAGCGGTCGATACCGAGGATCAGCGCCAGACCCGCCACCGGTAAATGGCCCACCGCAGAGAGTGTCGCCGCCAGCACGATAAAGCCACTGCCCGTTACCCCAGCCGCCCCTTTGGAAGAGAGCAGCAACACAATTAACAGCGTAATTTGGTGGACGATATCCATCTCACTGTTAGTAGCCTGGGCGATAAATACCGCCGCCATCGTCAGGTATATCGATGTTCCATCAAGGTTAAACGAGTAGCCTGTCGGGATAACCAGCCCCACCACCGACTTCCGGCAGCCGAGTTTTTCCATCTTGTCGAGCATACGCGGCAGCGCCGACTCGGAAGAGGATGTTCCCAGCACAATCAGCAGTTCTTCACGGATGTAGCGTATAAATTTGAAGATACTGAAACCGGTCGCTTTAGCGATTGAACCCAGTACCAGCACCACAAACAGGATACAGGTGATGTAGAAGCAGATAATGAGCTGCCCCAGTTGCACTAGCGTGCCGACGCCGTATTTACCGATGGTAAACGCCATCGCCCCAAACGCACCGATGGGTGCCAGACGCATGATCATATTGATGATGCCGAAGATGACCTGCGAGAAACTTTCGATGACGTTAAAAATCAGTTGGCCTTTGCTGCCCAGACGGTGGAGCGCAAAACCAAACAGTACGGCAAACAGCAGCACCTGCAGGATGTTACCGCTGGCAAATGCGCCAATGACGCTAGCCGGGATGACATCCATAATAAAGGCGACAATGCCCTGGTCTTTTGCCTGATCGGCGTAAACTGCTACCGCTTTCGCATCAAGCGTTGCCGGATCGACGTTCATTCCGGCGCCAGGCTGCACGACGTTAACAATAATAAGACCAATAATCAGCGCGATGGTACTGACAATTTCAAAGTAAAGCAGTGCGACTGCGCCGGTACGACCGACCGCCTTCATGCTTTCCATGCCCGCAATGCCCGTTACGACGGTACAAAAGATGACAGGAGCGATGATCATCTTAATGAGCTTAACGAACCCGTCGCCAAGCGGTTTCATTTGCTCGCCTATCTCAGGGTAGAAATGGCCAAGGAGAATACCAATGGCTATCGCTGTCAGGACCTGAAAGTAAAGGCTTTTAAACAGAGAGGTTTTCATAGGGTGTCCTTTAGTAAAACCACAGGTCTTGTAAGGTTATGGGGTACCTGCGGCCTTAAAATAACACCCAGACAACATCACAGAAATGTACCTGGATCATAATTGAAACAAAAAGGTTAAAAAGTTTGAGCTGGCTCGCACAAACCAGCACTTTTTAAAGTTTTGTAATCAGTTTGGGGTAGCTACTTTTCTTCCAGGTAACTCTCTTCGAAGATTTCGATGGGGAGAGGACGGGCAAAAAGGAAGCCCTGGGCAATACCAACACCTGCGTTTGCCAGCCAGTCGCGTTGCGCTTCCGTTTCTACGCCTTCAGCAATCATTTGCAGATTCAGGCTTTGTGCCAGCATGATAATTGCAGCAATCATGCTGCTATCTTCCGGTAAGCCCTCAACAAACATTTTGTCGATTTTCAGCACGTCTATTGGCAACGATTTCATATGCTGCAACTGACGCAGCCCTGCGTAACCCATGCCGAAATCATCCAGCGCCACCTGTACGCCGGCGTTGCGCAGCGGACGGAGGATCGCCACCGCCGCGTGAGGGTCATCAATGCGTCGGCTTTCCGTGACCTCCAGGATCAACGTTCCAGGCTGAATACGATAACGAGTTAATAACCCCAGCATATCCGGCACCATATTTGGGTGCATCAACTGTAGCGCCGAGAGATTCACCGATAATGGCAACATAATGCCGCGCTCTTGCCAGGCAGCAAGCAGTCGACAGGATTCCTCCAGCACCCAATGACCAACGGTAACCATCAGCCCACAGGACTCAATACGATCGATTAAGCCATCCGGCAGTTCCCAGGTGCCATCCGCTTGCTGGATGCGCAGCAACGCTTCCGCGCTGACGAGTTTGCCGCTGGTCATCTCCACCTGTGGCTGTAGCCAAATAGCAAACTTATGATTTTCCAGTGCATTAAGGATATCGCTCTCTTCCGTCAACCGTTGTTGAGCTTCTTCCATCTGCTGTGGATCATAGAACTGAATCTGATTCTTCCCTTTATGACGAGCGGTAAATGCCGCCGAAATAGCACGACCATAAAGTTGTTCGGCAGTGAGATCGCCATAGAACATCGCCACACCGATGCTACAGTGCGGACGTAGCTGAATACGTTCAATCGGCAAGCGTTCACTCATGATAGTGAGCACTTGCTGACCTAATGTGATAGCGTGCCACGGTTCCTGTACACCATTAGCGATCACAGCGAAGTCATAGCCACTGACCTGTGCGAGGATCATGCGTGGCGACAGCACCGATTTAATTTTCTCCACCAGCGTCAGTAGCAGGATTTCCCGCTGCGCCTCTTTCAGTACGCCAGCAGTATCACGTAGCGTTTCACAAGTGATGATCATCAGTGCGGTGGTTTGTTTACGTGCGACCACCTGTTCCAGCATCTCCATCAGCAAGGCTTTGTTTGGCAAATCCGACACCGGGAAACGCATCGCGTTTTCGCACTGTTCTTCATAATGCCGCTGCAACAGTTGCTGATTGAGGTTGTAACTGCGCACCAGCATACCGATTTCGTCGTCCTGGTGCAGACGCGGCAAGGCCAGTTGATGGCCAACAATCTCTTGCGGTGGAATGGCGTTTAGCTCACGAGCGATATTGCGTAAAGGATGTAATATCAGTCGATTAATGCACCAACTAATCGCCACCGTCAGGATCAGCGACAAAAGTAAGTAAATGGTCACTAACGTAGAGACAGTGCTCATCACGAACTTGTACATGCGGAAGGAATCTGCCTGTAACACCAGATAGGCAATCGGCTGCGGGGTAGCAGGACGTTCCAGCGAGTAGACGCCCAGCGAGATTTGTACCGGTAACTCAAACAGTCGGGTGAACGTCACCGGCACCGGTCGCTCTGGAATAAAACTTTTACGCAGTGCCTGGAACTGATTAGGCAGCACTACGTCGGCGCGACTGACCACGCCCGCTGGTTTGATGCTGGCAAGAATAGCTTCCGCCTGAGGAATATCACCTTTCAAGATGGCGGAAGATAAGGGTTCGCGGACAGAGCGAGCAATGCTTTCCAGTTGCGTAGCCGTGTTATAGCGATTCTGCTGTACCAGATGAAACAGCAAAACAGTGCAAAAAACAAAAACGAACACCATGACAACGGCCGCCACCATTGCCATCTGCTTAATTGTTAACGAGCGACTAACGCGCAAATTGTCTCCCCCCGGAAATCCCAGATTGCCGCCCGAGTATACCCGATCGCAGCGGCATTAAGAGAGGCGCTATCTGAAAACTTACCAGTCGGCGTAAGGTATCAGCGGCTGCGGCGGTAAATCCATGTCGCCCTGC